>CAIXHJ010000075.1 GCA_903919165.1 uncultured Holophagaceae bacterium | reverse complement strand
CCCGGGGCCCACGGCGATGACCTCGCCCTCCTGCGGCTTCTCCTTGGCGGTGTCCGGGATGATGATGCCGCCCTTCTTGGTCTCTTTCTCTTCCAGGCGCTTCACCAGGATGCGGTCTTGCAGTGGCTTGAACTTCTTCATCGTCAGTCACTCCTTTTCACAAATGCGGGAAATCGTCCCGCGTCAGCCATCCAAGGCAAACCGAGTTTCGGACAGCCCCCTGAGGAGCGGTTGCCCGGGTTTGCCTGCCTCAACAATGAGGTTTGGGGGGGGTAGCCAGCCGCTGGCAAGTTATTGCAGCCGCCCTCTTGTTGTTAGCACTCTCCTCTGCTGAGTGCTGATGAACGGAAATTTAAGTCATAAGTGGGAGATTTGCAAGCAAAAAAACTCCCCCGTGATACCCGGGGCCGTATCGGGCCATCATGGGGTTTGCAACTCGTTGGAATTCCTGCTAGATTCGGCGACGGAGATGCGAGGGCCAGGAGGGTCGGGCGATGCGCGAAACTCGGGCCGAGATCGATCTCGGCGCCATCAGGGAGAATGTCCTGCTTGCTTGCCGGCTGGCCGGCCCGGCCGCCCAGGTGATGGCGGTGGTGAAGGCCGATGCCTACGGGCATGGCGCCGCTCCGGTAGCCAGGATCGCCTTGGCCGCCGGAGCTACCTGGCTCGGCGTGGCGGTGCCCGAGGAGGCCGCCGTTCTCCGAGAGGCCGGGATCCAGTCCCGCATCCTGGTCCTGGGCCCGATCGCCACGGAGCAGGCGGAGCTGGTGGTCGACCACGGGCTGGATCAGTGCGTCTCGGATCCGGCCCAGGCCGATGCATTGGACCGGATGGCCAGGAGGCGGGGGCGGGTGGTCTCGCTTCACCTCAAGGTGGACACCGGCATGGGCCGCGTGGGTCTGCCGCCTCGGGAGGTGCGTCCGGCGGCGGACCACCTGGCCAGGCTGCCTGCGATCCGCCTGGCAGGACTCATGACGCACTTCGCGGACGCCGATGCGGACGACCCGGCGTTCACGCAGGAGCAGATGGCCCGGTTCGAGGCGGCCGCCCAAGCGCTTCGCGATGCGGGCATCGCCGTCCCGCTCCGGCATGCGGCCAACAGCGCCGCTCTCCTCTTGCACCCGGGGTCGCGGCTCGACCTGGTCCGGCCCGGGATCATGTTGTACGGGTGCCACCCGCGCGGGGCGCGCCGTCCGGATGACCCGGTCCTGCATCCGGCGCTCCGCCTGCGAACGGCCATCACGCAGGTGAAAGATGTGACTGCCGGGAGCAGTATCAGTTACGGCCGCACCTTCGTGGCGTCCCGCGACGTGCGGATCGCCACCATCCCGATCGGTTACGCGGATGGACTCCCGCGCCTGCTGTCCAATCGCGGTCAGGCCCTGGTCCGCGGGAGGCGCGCGCCCCTCGTCGGCCGCGTGTGCATGGACATGACGATGGTGGATGTGACCGCGCTGCCCGAGGTCCGCGCGGGCGACGAGGCGGTCCTGATCGGCCGCCAAGGGGACGAGGAGATCACGGCCGACGAAGTCGCCGAGCTCGCCGGGACGATCAGCTACGAAATCCTCTGCCGCATCGGCCCTCGGGTGCCGCGAACCTATCGGCCCACAGATGCCGCGGGTGTCCCGCCGGCTGTGGCTTTCCCGCCAAAGCCGCTTGACAACTCTCGCGGGCCGCACCTATAGTGCAGCGGAGAGCCGGTGGACGCCCCTCTCCGGACCTGTGGAGCCAACAGGAGGCCGGGCACATGAAAGCTGTGATCATGGCCGGGGGGTTCGGGACCCGTTTGCGGCCGCTGTCCAACGCTATCCCAAAGCCCATGATTCCCATGGCCAACAAGCCCATGATGGAGCACATCGTGGACTTGCTCCGCCGGCACGGGATCACGGATCTTGTGACGTTGCTCCATTTCCAGCCCGCGCTGATCGAGAACCACTTCCGGGACGGGTCGGCGTTCGGGGTGAAGATGACATACGTCTCCGCCGTCGAGGATTACGGGACGGTGGGGGCGGTGAAGAACGCGGCAGGCTGTCTCGGCGGTCCGTTCCTGGTCATCAGCGGCGACGTGCTCACCGACTTCGACCTGGGAGCGGCCATCGCCTTTCACCGCGACCGCAACGCGGATCTCACCATCCTGCTCACGCGGGTGGAGAACCCGCTCCAGTACGGCGTCGTCATCACCGAGCCGGACGGCCGGATCAGCCGCTTCCTGGAGAAGCCGACCTGGAGCGAGGTGTTCAGCGATACGGTGAACACCGGGATCTACGTGCTGGAGCCGTCCGTGCTGGACCTGATCCCTCCCCGGCGGGAGTTCGATTTCAGCAAGGACCTTTTCCCCTTGATGATGCGAGAGGGGCGGCAGCTCTACGGCTACGTGGCCGAGGGCTACTGGCGGGACGTGGGAGACTTGATGGAGTACCGCCTCGCCCATCAGGACATCCTTGCCGGACGGGTGCTGGTGCAGATCCCCGGGCGCAAGGTGGAGGGCCTGGACCATGCGATCTGGCTGGATGAAGGCAGCCGGGTGGATTTCACCGCGGGCCTCCGGG
>CAIXHJ010000074.1 GCA_903919165.1 uncultured Holophagaceae bacterium | reverse complement strand
TGTGCATGTTGAGGGTCCAGCGGCTTCCGAAGAGCTGTGGATCACCATAGGCGAGGCCCCAGGTACTGCGCTCATGGTTCTTGGACAAATCGAAGGCCACGTCCTTGCCCATCCCCATGAAGTTCTTCTCATCGACCCCTAGGTTCGAGGAGTGCTGGCCACCCACCTGCGAGTAGCCCGCGTTCACCTGAGTGGTCCAGGAGTCCCGCACCCGCACCAGGGCCACCACAGTCCCGTCCGGCTGGATCACCGGTTGGATTCGCGCGGTTTTCACGAAGGGCAAGGCCCGCAGGAGGCGTTCGGTCTCATAGATGCGGCGTTCCCGCACCCGATCTCCCTCCGCGAAGAGGAGGACCCTTCGGATGACCGCCTCCCGGGTGGTGACATGGAGGCGATTGGCCGTCCGGCCAATCTTGGTGTCCTCGGCAGGCTTGGTGAGATCGAACACATCCCCGACTTCCACTTCGATCTTTCCAATGGAAGCCTTGCGGGCCTCCAGGGCCTTCCAAGGCTTGGCAGGTACCGCAGCATGGGCGGACACGGCGAGGACCATCAAGGCGCTCGCGAGAGTGATTCCGAACCTTCGAACGCTGCTCAAGAACCCTCCCAGGAAATCCACAAACCCTTGCTCCGATCCTCCCCAGCGCCGTCCTTGCAGGACATGAAACCTTCGAGATCCGACCGGAACTCGGTGTCTCTCGACCTGGAACAAACTCAACCGTCTAAAGTCGGCCGAATAGCAGCAGGATGACAAGAATGAGCAGGACCAGTCCCAAACCGCCGCTCGGGTAGTAGCCCCAATCCCGGCTGTGAGGCCACCTGGGCATGGCACCCACCAGCATCAAGATCACGATGACGATCAAAATGGTTCCGAGCATATGGTTCTCCCTTTCAAGTTGTGCCTAAACGTCCTGTGGGTTCGATGGATTCAGGCTTTTCTGCTTCCCACTGCCAGTAGCAGAACGCCGCCCACGATCGCGATGACCCCCAGAACAGGGGGGCAGTGGAACCGACTTGGTCCTGTCAGCCATCACATGAACGGAGCCAATGTCGACGACCTTCTCTCTGGTCGTGTAGGTGATGCCCTGGTAGGCGAGGGCCACAATTCCCGCAACGATCAGCACGATGGCAAGGATGGCTGTTGGTCTCATGGGGCTCTCCATTGGTGACAGGTGAACGTGCAATCCAGTCGACTTCCACGGGAAGGTGCTTCAAGCGGGTCGACCCATCAATTGGTCGGTTCCATTTACCGAGAACGATTCTCCCCTTGCCGATGGGTCTCTTTCGGCCAATGGGACTTGGGCAGTTCACTCCGCTGGCCGTCCCTCGAGGACGAGTAGAGCCATCGATCATTGGTGTAGAAGTAGTGGTACCCTCCATGTGCGTAGTGGCTGTCTGAATCGACCTCCACGATGGTCGGCAGGATAGGAACAATTTCAAGCCCACCCCCCCGCCTGGGTCCCACAATGCACGCCGAAAGCAGGAGGATTGAGAACACCGGGACCATCAACTTGCCTCTCATGTTTTTCTCCTTTGCTGGTTGTTGATGCTTAATCGCTCGTTCCTGAAGCGAAGGGAAGAAATGCATCCTTGGGATGGATATAAACGCCTCGTCCTCAGGGATTCCCCTCCTTTGGGAAGTGAACCTTGCCAAATGGAAAGCATTTCCCGCGCCATAGACTTAATATCTTTTAATTCAGTATCTTGAGATAGTTCGATAACTTCCTTCTTACAACCCATCCAATCAAGATGATGTGTGATTCCCTTCAATTCGAAGCACCCCTGTGGGTAGTTGCTGTTCTTCCCGAAAACCAACCCATGTACTGCGTGGAACCCGGGTAAATTCCCTGCAACCCCATCTGAGCTTCCCTGCCCGGCCACCCAGGGAATTGAACTGAAATGCCAATGGCGGCAAGCTCCCAATAGCCTTATCTGAGCACTCACCACCCCAAATTCGCCCCATTTCCCTGAAAAATTCCCTGATGCAGGGTATTCAGAACCAAAGAGGGTTCCGGTCGAGACTGCGTCCACCGCCAGTAAGTCTGCTTTCGCAGCAACCATTCCAGGCCCCTAGAGTAAAGCCACACACGGCGCGGCTCCCAGGCCCTGGAGATTCACATGGAGAGGGTCCATCTCTCCCCGGAAACGTCCCTGAATCCCCGATTCTCTCCGGCGCCCCAGGAGTAGGCGGCTTTTTGAATCGTCAGTTCCTCGGGGACTTGACTTCAAAGCCGAGTACCTTTCTCTGTTCCGCTCAATCTATGGGGAGCTTCGCCATTAATCGCTGGACCTTGAGCTGCTTCGGCTGCTGGCCGTCCAGGATTGCTTCCACGATGTCCGGAGCCAGCCAGGCCAAGGGAAGGAGCCGGGCCACATGTTGTCCGATGATCCCGTTGGCCCGTGCGATTTCCTATCGGGTCTTGGGCTGCCCGGAGCCCGGGAGGTCACACCACATGCAATCGGCGCACTTCCCGCCGGGCCACCAGGGCAGGGAGCTATCCACCGGCCCAGTATTTCCCTATCCACTCCCGATCCAGCCACTATAATCGGCAGGCGATGAAATCCTGCCCACACTGTGGAGCCTCTGCATCGGCGGAAGGTCACTTCTGCTCGAAATGTGGTGTTTCGCTGGATGTTTCCACTGCGTCGACGCAGGCCATCGAAGCGGCCGACTGGGACTACCATGCCGGCGAGGTGCCTGGGCAAGTGATGCCATCGACACGTCAGATCGGCGGCCGCTTTGCGGTTGGAACGGTTCTCGGGCAGCGCTACGCGATCATGGCTTTGTTGGGCCGGGGCGGCATGGGCGAGGTCTACCGGGCCGAAGACCTGAGCCTGCGCCAGCCAGTGGCGCTCAAATTCCTGTCTCTTGAGCGGAGCCGCGATCCGCAATTCTTGTCGCGCGTGCGCGATGAGGTCCGTTTGGCATTGAAGGTTTCTCACCCGAATGTTTGTCGAGTCCACGACATCGGGGAGGCCGATGGGCAGTCGTTCATCTCGATGGAGTATCTCGAAGGCGAGGATCTGGCCTCCTTGCTGCGACGCATCGGGCGCCTGCCGGCGGAGAAGGCCCTCGAAATTGCGCGCCAGGTCTGTGCCG
>CAIXHJ010000073.1 GCA_903919165.1 uncultured Holophagaceae bacterium | reverse complement strand
TTCTACAACATGTTCGGCGCGGACCGCAAAGCTTAGAGCTTGTCCGTAAATTATCCGCGCCCGCGCTGGGAGCGTTGGGCGAGCATGGCACGGAAGGCGCCGAAGGCCGTAGTGGTGTCTACGGACGAGGCGCCTGACACAGCCCCAGGCGACGCCCCCCGCTCCAGCCCGAAGGGACGGGCCCAGCCGTGCGCCCAGCGGCGTCAGTGGCCTTGCACGATGCCATCACATTGCGCTGCGGTCTCTTCCTTGCTGGATCACGTAATCCACCTGGCACTGGAAGGCGGCAGGATCGGCCTCGAAAGCGGTGCGATAAATGAGGCTGCGGGCATCGAGGGCTAGGTCGGTCGCGAGCACGCCGTCGAGGTGATCCAGTTCATGCTGAAGCAGCTCAGATTCGGCCTGGCCCAGGTGTTCCCAGGCTTTCGGCTCGCCCTGCTCGTCCAAGTAGGAAATAGAAACTGATAGGTTCCGCCTCACGCGCACCAGAAGATCCGGGAAGCACATGCAGTCATCCCAGAGGGTGAAGGTTTCTGAGCTGCGCCACTTGATCTCAGGATTTATCAGTGAATGAGTGCCTTCTCCGAGATTGATGGAGACGAAGCGCTTGGGAATGCCGATCTGGGGCGCGGCGATCCCGCGGCCGAAGCCCCATTCGCTCCGAAAGGCGTTCAGGGCAGCTTTGAGCCGCCGGTTCTCCGCCTGAAATGTCCGATCCCCGACGTCCTTAACTTGTTCGCAGACGATCCGCAGACGGGGATCTCCAAGGGGCAGGATGCGATCAGTCATAGGTGGCCCAAGACGAATCATCACTGATCGTGGGGATAGATTGCACCATTCCTTTTGAACAGGCGCTCAGCTCAGATCGAGCGTCGGCAAACCCATCTGGCTCAAGTCCCCTGCGCAGCTCCTGGCGGCAAGGCGGACGACTCCTCTTGGAGTGCGGGGGCAAAGTTTGGCATCTGGTGACTCATAATTGGCGAGAAGTGTAGGAATAGGGTTTTGGCAAACCTTTACCGTCTCCTCGTTTTCTTTCTCCCTTTAGTAGAAGCTGCCTTGGTCGATGGTTCTTTCAATGGAGCTCTCAGCTCCTTCGATTGGTCTCCAATGAGGGTCTTGAGTGGGCACACAGGGAAAGCTACGCACTTTGGACAGCCGACAACCAGGGCGATGGGGCAGATAGTCATTTTGTACTCCTACGCTGATCATAGTCGCCTTGGAGGAGAGTTTCTGGACAACCGAGTCTTCCTTCCTACGGAGCGGCGAAAGTAGTCTCCCTTCAACTGATTGAAGGTCGAAGGCGCAATTGGAAATGGTCCTGGGAAACGGGTGCTGTTTAAGTATGTGTGTCAGGTCGATCCATGGAGGAACCCCATGAAAGTCCTCGCCATCAATGGGAGCCCGAGAAAAAACGGCAACACCCACCTGCTTCTGGAAGCGGTCCTGGCACCCCTGACCCAGGCCGGTTGGGAAGGGGAGATCCTGCAGATTGGCGGGAAAAGCATTCATGGTTGCCGCGCCTGCAACCTGTGCTTGGAGAGAAAGGACAAATCATGTGGATCGGGAAAGGACGTGTTCAACGGTGTCTTTGAGAAGATGCTGGCAGCAGACGCCATCGTCCTGGGATCGCCCACCTACTTTTCGGACGTGACCACCGAAATGAAGGCCTTGATTGACAGGTCAGGATTTGTGGCCATGGCAAACGGCTCTGCGCTGGCAAGCAAGATTGGGGCGGCGGTGGTGGCTGTGCGGCGCGGTGGGGCCACCCATGCCTTCGACACGATGAACCACCTGTTCTTCATTTCGCAAATGATCGTGCCTGGCTCAACCTACTGGAACATGGGCTATGGACGGGAGCCGGGCCAGGTTTCCAGTGATGCGGAGGCACTTCGAAATATGAATCATCTAGGCCAGGCCATTGACTGGTTGGGCAAGGCCGTGCTGAAGAGTGGGTCGCCTTACCCAATTCGAAAATCCGGAGAGGCCTGAACCATCTCTGCTGTTATGCCAATCGTTTCTCATAGCAGCAGAATCGTAGTCCAGCCCGGAAGCCGAGCCTGATGTCACCTGCCAGCGAATATCCCAGCTTCGGGAATACCTCCAAGTCGCTTCGTTTTGCGGGTTCGTATCCACCCGCAGCA
>CAIXHJ010000072.1 GCA_903919165.1 uncultured Holophagaceae bacterium | reverse complement strand
CCCTGTTCAAGGTGTCCAACCTGCTCAGGGACCGCGAACCCTTGAGCCTGAAGATCTGCACCCTTCTGGACAAGCCCAGCCGCCGCAAGGTCAAGGTCTCAGTGGATTACGTGGGTTTCACCATCGAGGATCATTTCGTCGTCGGCTACGGTCTTGATCTCGAGGGCAAACTCCGCAACCTCCCCTACGTCGGTGTATACCACCCATGAACCCAACACGGCTGGGAACCTCCTTCCTGCTCGCCTCCTGTCTCCTACTCATTTCGGGCTGCGGGTACCACCGTCTGGACCGGCAGCAGCGGACTGCGGCTTGGGCCAAACAGGGGGAAACGATCCGCCTTGCCCGGTTCCGCAACCTGACGCCGCGGCTGGGGCTGGAGGATCGTTTCACCAAGGCCCTCGAGAACCGCGTGGTCGCGGCCAGCCCCTGGCGGCTGGTGGCCCAGGGCGAGCCCTCCCGCTGGGTGCTGCAGGGCACTCTGGAAGAATACAGGTCGCGCCCCCTGGGGCTCACCCTCGGCAACAACAAGACCCAGGCCAGTGTCGGTTCAGCCTCCCGAGTGGAAGTGGTCGTGGTGGCCAGCGTGGAACTGCTGGATGGACAGACGGGCGTGGTAGTGCTTTCCCGCCGGGGCCTGACCTTCTCGAACCAGTACCGGGTGGATCAGAACTTCGCCAGCTTCGATAGCCGCGAATTGGAAGTCATCGAAAGCCTGGCCGACGACTTCGCCGAGAGCTTCCTCACCCAGCTACTGGAAGGCATCAACTGATGGCCACGCCCTCCATTTGGCTGGAGCACGCCTTCGCCCTGGTGCATGGCGAGGACGGGGATGGGCGCCGCGAGGCCGTGGATGCCTGGAAGCGGAAGCACGTGGACCCGGAGTGGGAGGATTTCTCGCTCACCAACTGTTCCGAAGGCTGCCCCTGGGCCGAAGTCATCGTCGCACTTCAGGAAGCCGCACCCCTGGGGGCCGCGGCGCGCACCGTGATCGTGCCCGTCGCGGATAATCTGTTCAGCAAGCGCCGAGGCGGGTCCAAGGACAAGAAACAGGACCTGCCTGAGACCGTGGCCGCTCTTCTTCAGCATCCGCCACATGGTGTGAACCTGCTGATCGTGGCCTGGAACACCGTGCCCAGTGGTCCCGGCAATCCCCTGGGATCGAAGCCCTGGACCGACTGGGCCAGGGTTGGGCGCATCCTGAAAGTGGGCGCCCTCGAACCCGCCGAGATCCTCCCGTTCCTCCAGGAAGAGGCCCGCCGCTTCGGTTTGGACCTTCCGCTCGAGGCCGCCGAGATGCTGAAGGAACGCCTGGGTGGCAACGTGGGCATGATCAAGCGGGCCATGGAGATCTTCGACCTGGCCTCCGAGCGCCGGGTCATCTCGCCCCGGTTGGTGGAGGTGATGACTTATCGGATGACCAACCAGCGGGTCTTCGCCTGGTCTGAGGCTTGGCAGAAGGGGCAGCTCGCCCAGGCACTCCGGATTCTCAAGGAATGCCAGGAGGACGATTTCGAGAAATCCTCCCTGATGCTCGTCAGCCAGGCGGCCCGGGAAGTAGGCCGAGTGGCCGCCTTGGCTCAGGCCCTGTCCTCCGGCCTGAAAAAGGAAACCGACCTCGCCCAGGCCATCCAGCTCCCACCCAACCAGGCCTGGCTGCTGAGTCGCAGCTACCTGCCCGTGGCCACCCGCATGGGACTGGCCCGGGCCCGCACGCTGCTCGGCGCCGTGGTCCAGTGCGAGCGCGACGTCAAGGGCACGGCCCTGTCCAGGAGTCCCACGCCCCTTGCCGATCTGACCACCAGGCTGTGGCGGGAATGGGGTCGCTGATTCCCCGGGGTGAACCGGACATTGATCACTTGAGCAAGAGCTCCGCTGAGCGGATCATGGGGGGCTGATCCCGGAGGGCCCATGTCCGAATGCGTCATTCCCACCTTGACCTCCATGGAGGTGGTGGAATCCAAATCTGTGCTGCCCGATGGTTGGAAGGCTGACCTTTCGAATCTGAAGGGCCTTGACCTCACTCAGCCTGTGTTGGAACTCATGCGTCGCACCACCAGCCGCCTGCCTCAGGACGTGATCGACGCCTTGGTGAAAGGCCGCGACGCCGAGGAAGAGGGCAGCCGAGCTTTCAATACCCTCAACGACATGGTGAGGAACATCCTGCTGGCGGATGGTAATGTGACGCCGCTCTGCCAGGACACAGGCACGGTGATCTTTTTCGTCCGCCACCCGTACGGCCTGAGCCAGCGCGCCGCCAAGAAGCAGATCCGCGCGGCGGTGGTCCAGGCCACCAAGAATGTCTGGCTGCGCCCCAACTGTGTGGAAGCTATCAGTGGCAAGAACACCGGCACGAACATGGATCCCTTTCATGAGGGGCATCCAGTGCTCCACTTCGAGGAATGGGACCGGCCCGAGATCGAGATCGCCGTCATGCTCAAGGGCGGTGGCTGCGAGAACGTGGGTGCCCAGTACCGCCTGCCAGACGCCACCATCGGCGCGGGCCGCGACATCAAGGGCGTGCGGAAGTGCATCATCGACGCCGTAGTGAAAGCCCAGGGCCAGGGATGCAGCCCCGGCATCCTTGGTGTAGCCATTGGTGGCGACCGAGTCACCAGCTATGAGAAGAGCAAGGAACTCATCCTCCGCAAATTGGGCACGGCCCACGCTGATCCCAAGATGGATGCCTTCGAGAAAGAGGTCACCAACGATCTCAACACTCTGGGCATCGGCCCCATGGGCTATGGGGGCAACACCACCGCCTTGGGCGTCCACGTGGAAGAGATGTACCGCCATCCCGCCAGCTTCTTCGTGAGCATCAGCTACATGTGCTGGAGTAGCCGTCGGCGCGTGATGACCATCAGCTCCACTGGCGAAGTGTCCTTCGATTGAAACGCGACGAGGTTCCCATGATCCGTCTCACCACCCCCATCACCGAAGACCGAATCCGCCAACTGAAGGTGGGCGACGAGGTGCTGCTCAACGGCAACGTCGTCCTCAGTCGTGACATCGGCCACAAGTTCATGAAGGAGCAGAAACCCGAGTGGCTGAAGCCCATCCTCGAGAACATGGTCATCTACCATTGCGGACCTGTGGTCCGGAAGAACTCGGACGGCACCTGGTCCTTTGTTGCAGCTGGCCCGACTACCAGCATCCGCGAAGAGCCATACCAGGCGGACGTCATCGAGACCTACAAGGTGCGCGGCGTCATCGGCAAAGGCGGCATGGGCAAGAAAACTAGTGAGGGTCTGCAGAAGACTGGCGCCGTCTATCTCCACGCCACCGGTGGTGCCGGCAGCCTGCTGGCCGAGCGAGTGAAGCGCGTGGTCGACGTGAAGATGCTCGAGGAATTCGGCAGCCCCGAGGCCTTCTGGATTATTGAAGTGGAGGACTTTCCGCTGGTAGTCACCATGGACAGCCATGGCGGCTCACTCCACGAGATCGTGCTGGCCCAGAGCCAGGAACGCGCCAAGGCGCTGATGAACTGAAACGACCGATTCCGACCTTCACGCGATAGGTTCAGGGGATGACCCAGACCTACCACCAGTTCCGTCTCGACCTGGCCACAGCGCTGACCGGGTTCCTCGATCCAGAGGAGGCTCAGGCGGAGTGCAGCCGGTGGTTTGAGGAAGGGCTTGGCCTTTCCCGCAGCTGGATGTCCGCCCACGGGGCTGACTTGGTCCCAGTCGAAGTCCGTCGGAAGGTCGGTGATTGGCTGCGTCGCCGGAGAACCGGGGAACCCTGGGCCTACATCCTTGGCTGGAGTCTCTTCCGCGGTCGTCGATTCAAGGTCACCCCAGACACGTTGATTCCGCGCCCAGAGACCGAACTTCTGGTGGAGGCGGCCCTGGAAGTGGGGCGGCGGTTGAAGGTGGAGCATTGTGTGGATGTAGGCACAGGAAGTGGCATCATCGCGGTGAGTTTGGCCCTGGAGACCGATTGGCAACTCGCGGCTTCAGAGCTAAGCCCGGGGGCCTTGGCTGTAGCCAGGAAGAATGCGGAGCAGCTGGGGGCCGCGATTCAGTTCCATGAGGGCAGTCTCCTGAACCCGGTGCCGGACCCGGTGGGTCTGGTGGTGGCGAACCTGCCCTATGTGGATCCTGCCGATCAGCCAACCCTGCAGCGGGAGTTGGCCTTTGAACCGTCTTCGGCCCTCTTTGCCCCGGATCGTGGGCTGGCCCTATCCACCGCGCTTCTGGTCCAGGCCCGCGCAAGGAAATCGCCCGCCTGTCTCCTGGAGATCGGGGCCGATCAGGGCGGCGAGTTGTGCCGGAGTGCCCTGGGCTCTGGATGGCGCAAGGCAATGGTTCATCAGGACTTTGCTGGACATGACCGCGTTCTTGTCGCCTTGGCCTGAACGCTCAGGGTAATGAGGCCGTGCCCGATCAGGCGGATGAGACGGACGGGTGCTCGACCATTTGAAGGTCACCTGGTCGCGTCTCGAGATGGTCGATTCATAAAAGAACCCTTAGAGCGTTGAAGGTTTTCGGCAAACTGCCGATAAAACCTTGTCGAGGTGAACATGCGAATCAAGAGTAAAGCGGGTGGCGGCGACAGCTCCCGGGGCCAGTCAAGACCAAAACCACCCAATACGCCTGGGTCGAAGGCTGCGGCTCCTGCTCCAGTTTCGGAGGCTATCAAAGTCTCCTCGGAGGCGTGGCTCGTGGCTGTTGCCCAGGAAACACTGGCCGTGGTTCCGGACATCCGGATGGAGAAAATGAAAGCCATCAAGAACCAACTGGATGCAAACACATACAACCCCGATGGAGAGGCTGTGGTTGAAGGGCTCATCAAGGACAACATGGCCAATGGACGCCAACATTAAGCACCATCGACCTGTTTCAACTACCTGAGCTGAACCCCAGGGCTGATGGGCCAGTGGAGATCAGAAAGCGCTTCCCGCTATTCGGAGGTGGCTTTCCAGAGCCTCCAGAGCTCGTTGCCGGTAGGCATCGCCCCTGGCTGATCTCACCGCACGCAGGCCACCGGAACGCTTCAAGCCCCTGATATCCACCCTTCCTTCCGGCAGTGGGGGGAGCAGTCCCAGCATGGCATTGGTGGGTCCGAAATCCTTGATGGATGCATGTGCCAGGTAGTGCAGGAGGCTGCCTAGGACAGTCTCTGGGGGGAAGGGGAGCGCAACCAGGTCTCTCACTGCCCGATCCACCGCGAAGGCCGCGGCCAGCCCGCCTGCGGCCGACTCAAGATAGCCCTCCACCCCAGAGAGTTGTCCAGCCAGCCACAGGTTAGGAACGGATTTGACAGCCAGTGTCGCCTCAAGCACCGATGGCGCTTGAACGTAGGTGTTGCGGTGGATGCTGCCGAAGCGTGCGAATTCCGCATGTTCCAATCCTGGGATAAGCCTGAAGACTTCCTTCTGGCTTCCCCATTTCAGTCGAGTCTGGAATCCAACGAGGTTGAAATGCTCTCCTGCAATGGTGTCCTGTCGCAGCTGTACGACAGCGTGCGGCCATCGTCCTGTCCTCGGATCGTCCAACCCCATCGGCTTCATGGGACCGTGTCGAAGGGTTTCCCGTCCACGGTCCGCCATGACCTCGACGGGCAGGCAGGCCTCGAAATAGGGCGTGTCCACATCGTGTAAAGGGACGCGCTCTGCCGAAAGGAGAGCGTCCAGAAATTGTTCGTACTGGTCCTTGTCGAGGGGACAATTAATGAAATCCGCGCCCCCCTTGTCATAGCGGGCTGCCTTCCAGGCGATGTCCATGTCAACACTGTCACGTTCGACGATGGGCGCGATTGCGTCGTAAAAATGGAGTTGGTTGCTCCCGGTGATTGTGGAGAGCCACTCAGCAAGGGGATCCGTGGTGAGCGGCCCTGTGGCGAGAATGCTGAGGAGGCTCAGATCTGGCGCACCGACCTGGGCCTCAACCCACTCGATATTCGGATGATTCCTCAAGGCCCTGGTCACTTCCATAGAGAACGCTTCGCGGTCGACGGCAAGGCTGTTTCCCGCCGGGATTCTCGTAGCCTCAGCGCATGTGAGGATCAGCGATCCCATCCGTCGCATCTCTGCCTTCAGTATTCCTGTAGCGGATGAGGGGTCGTCACTCTTGAATGAATTCGAGCACACCATCTCTGCCGCCTGGCCGGTGGTGTGGGCCGAAGTGGTCCAGTTTGGGCGCATCTCCGTGATGCGGATCTCGTGACCACGAGAAGCGAGTTGCCATGCGGCTTCCGATCCGGCCAACCCGGCCCCGATGATGTGGATCACGCCTGCTCCCTGTGGGGGATATCCTACGGCAAAGATTCACCTTGCCACCTGGGTTCAAATCGCGCATTCCAGTCACTCCAAGCGATCCCGCGCAAATTTTCACTTGCGAAGAGGGGGTGGGATGTTAGTCTGGATGTCCTGCGCGGTTGAGGCTGCGGGGCGTCGGGGGCAGGTATGTCCTGTTTTCGGGTCATGCGGAGAGCATGGGG
>CAIXHJ010000071.1 GCA_903919165.1 uncultured Holophagaceae bacterium | reverse complement strand
CCACCACGTAGAGGTTGCCATCGGGATCCACTGCAATCCCCTTGGGTCGGGAGAAGGTGCCGGAGGTGTCCCCCACCTTGCCGAAGGACCTAACGTACTTCCCGGCGTAGTCGAAAATCTGGACGCGGAAATTGCCCGTGTCGCTGATGGCGAAGCCCGTGCCGGGCACCACACAGCAGAAGGTGGGGAAGTTGAACTGGCCTGGCCCAGTTCCTCGCGAGCCGATCTTCTTGATGAGTTTCAGGGTGCGGTCGAACAGCAGTACAGTGTTATTGCCGCCGTTCACCACCACCACCAGGTTCCTGGCCTCATCCACCGCCACGCCCACGGGGCGCTTGATGCCGTCGTTCTGGCCGAGAGACTGGATGAAGTGGCCTTCCTTATCAAAAGTCGCCAGGGTGTCGGTGTTGGCATCGGTCGCATAGACAAATTTGGAATCCACGGCAACCCCTGCGGGCGCAGCGAGGGACTTCTGGGACACATCCGCGAAGCGCCACATCTTGTGGGCCACGGGATCCATGCCCACGATGCCCAGCCCGAAATCGCCCACGAAGACTGCTCCCTTTTCATCCACCGCCACAGAAAGGGGGCGGAGGAGGAACATGGAATCCTGTCCCTTGCCCGCGAGCCGGTCCAGGAAGCTGTGGCGCTTCTTGGCGCCCACATCGAACTCGCTGTGGTACTCGGCCACCCACTTGATGCGGGCTTCATTCGGCGGAGGGGGCCATTGCAGGTTGGGGTCCTCCTTGGCCGGTGCCTGGGCCATCAGGGACATGGCGCAGGCCAGAGCCGCCCAAAGCACCCGCATGGAATGGGAGAAGGGGGAACGCTTCAACATGGTCATGCCTCCAGGGTGCCTGCAATTCATCGAAGTGGAGATCTCGGGTCGGAACCATGGAAAGGCGTTGGGATCTTCCGGCCGAAACCAGATCCAGTACCAATTTATCTCAAACCCTGAGGACTTGCTTGGAAGGTGACTGTCATCACCGTCGAGGAAACCTGGTGCTGGCCCTAGCCCTGCGGCGGCGCCAGTGGCAGGGTCACGGTGAAGACCGCCCCGCCCTCGGGCCGATTGCTGGCCTGGATGCGGCCGTCATGCTCTTCCACCACCCAGGCGACGATGGCGAGGCCCAGGCCAAGGCCCGGGACATGGACCCGGGAACGGGAGGGGTCAGAGCGGAAGAACCGCTCGAAGACCCGATCGAGCTCGTCTTCCGGAATGCCGCAGCCCGTGTCGCTGACAGTGAACTGGAGGGCCCCGGTCGTGCGTGCCATGGCCACGGTGACGGTTCCGCCCACCGGCGTGTACTTGATGGCATTGTCCAGCAGGTTGCCCACCACCTGATGCAGCCAACGCTCATCGCCAAGGATCTCGTCGGGAAGAAGCGAAGTAATCTCCAGCCGCATGTCTCGTTCCTTGGCCTGGGGCTGGTGGGCTTCCACCTGGGCTTCGAGGATGAAGGCCATGGACACGGGCTTCATCTGCATCACCAGGCGGCCCGAATCGGCCTGGGCCAGGAGCAGCAGATCCTCCACCAGCGTGCGGATGCGATTCGCCTCCTCGCCAATGCTCTGGAGGGCGGCATCCTTCTCTTCCCCACTGCGGGGCCTCGCCAGGGTCACGTCCACGGTGTTGCGGATGGTGGCCAGGGGGCTGCGCAGTTCATGGGAGGCATCCGACGTGAAGCGCTTCATGGCATTGAAGGAGGCCTCGATGCGGGTGAGCATGCGGTTGAGCGTGTCCACCAGGCGACCGATTTCGTCATCCACGCCCGGATGGGGAAGGCGCCGGGAAAGGGCTGTTGGCTCGATCTCGTTGGCCAGCTTGATGATGTTGGTGACGGGCGCGAGGGCCCTGCCGGAGAGCACCAGCCCGCCGATGAGGGAAACCAGGATGCCGGTGGGGACGAGGTGGTAGAAGGCGATCCTGAGCCTCCGCAGCGCGCCCTGGACGTCGCCAAGCTCTTCCAGGACCCGGATACTCCAGAGTCGGCCTCCCAGGTCCCGGTGGTGCAGCGTGAAGATGCGCCAATAGTCTCCGCTCTCCACCACGGTGGCGAAGCGTCCATATTCCTCCGACTGCACGTCCAACTCGGAGTCGCGGACCAGCACGGGCGCATTGAAGAGATCCGGGGAGCGGTAGACCAGGTGGGCTACCCCCTGATCCTCCTGGAAGATCGCCAACCTGCCAAGCCGTGCGAAATGCTCCAACTGGATCGGGGCTAGGTCGGCGCTTCTGAAATCCTGATCGATGACGTGGATGACGGCATGCCCCTTGAAGGTCATGGCTTCATCGTGGTTGGTGAGCAGGTGCTCGTTGGCCATGCCCAGCAGTACCACGCCGAAGACGACCAGTCCAAGCGCGAGTGCGAGGCAGTACCAGGCCGTTACGCGGAACCGGAGGGTTCGCGTGAACCGCATCAGGTCTGGTCCTGGATGATGTAGCCTGAGCCTCGGACGGTCTGGATCAGCTTTACCGCATGGTCCTGATCGACCTTCTTTCGGAGGTGGTTGACATAGACCTCCACCAGGTTCGAGCTCCCCTGGCAATCCGCATCCGAGGGCCACACGTGGTCCATGATCATGGCCTTGGTGAGCACCAGCCCCTTGCGGCTCAGCAGGTATTCCAGAATCCCGAATTCCTTGGGCGTCAGATCGATGAACTTGCCGTCCCGGCGGACTTCGCGGCTCTTCAGGTTCATGGTGAGACCGGCCACCCTCAGGGTGGTGCGGAGCTCCGTCTTGGGCCGCCGCAGGATGGCCCTCAGCCGCGCCAGCAGCTCCTTGAAGTCGAAGGGCTTGGCCAGGTAGTCGTCGGCGCCATGGTCCAGCCCCCTCACGCGGTCATCCACGTTGTTGCGGGCCGTGAGCATGATGACGGGTAGGGTGCTGCCCGATTTGCGGAGCTCGCTTAGCACCTCGAAACCATTCATCCCCGGTAGCATCACGTCCAGGATCACCGCATCAAAGCTCCCTTCCAGAGCCATGTCCAGGCCGAGGGCGCCGTCGTCAGCCCATTCCACCACGAAGCCCTGCTCCTTGAGTCCCTGCTGAAGGACCTGAGCCAGTTTGTGTTCATCTTCGACGATGAGGATTTTCAATGGGTTCACCAAGCAGCTGTCTTCACAGCCAGCCTAATATACGCGCAATTTTCCAGGGTTCAACCTCGGCGCCAGCCGGTGGTACCGTCTTTCCGGTCCTCGAGGACGATGCCCAGGGCCTTGAGCTGGTCCCGCACGCGATCGGCCTCGGGCCAGTTCCTGGCGGCCTTGGCGGCTCTCCGGGCTTCGATGAGCGCTTCCACCTTTCCGTCAAGGCCACTGGTCTGGTGAGGCCAGGCGGCGAAGATGGCATCGGTCTCGTCAAGGAAGGCCAGCACGGCATCCCGCTCTTCGCGGGTGAGCGCCACGTGGTCATCCTGGGCATTGAGGTAGGTGATGAGCATGAAGACTGCTGCCAGTGCCTCGGGCGTGTTCAGATCGTCCGCCATGGCTGCCCAGAACACCTCCCGCGCCTGCTCCAGGCGCACGGTGGGTTCCAGGGACGCCTTCCAGGGGCCGCCGCCGGCCTGCCCCTCGCCCTCCATGCGCACGCGGAAAGCGCGGATGCGCTTGAGGGCGTTCTCAGCCGCCCGCAGACCCTCAAAGCTGAAGTTCAGCACTTTCCGGTAGTGGTTGCTCTGGATGGCGTAGCGCAGGGTGATGGGATCCACGCCCTTGGCCATGAGATCCCGAAGGGTGAAGAAATTCCCCAGGCTCTTGGCCATCTTCTGGCCCTCGACCATCAGGAACTCGCCGTGGACCCAGTGGTTCACCCAGCGGTGACCCAGGCAGCCTTCGCTCTGAGCCATCTCGTTCTCGTGGTGGGGGAAGATGAGATCCACACCGCCACTGTGGATGTCCATCCGTTCGCCCAGCAGTTCCATGCCCATGGCCGAGCACTCGATGTGCCAGCCCGGACGCCCCGGACCCCAGGGACTGTCCCACCTGGGCTCTCCAGGTTTGGTGGCCTTCCAGAGCACGAAGTCGGTGACGGAATCCCGTTCGTATTCGTCGGCATCCACCGAGGCGCCAACCTGCATGCCCTCGCGGTCCAAGTGGGCCAGGCAGCCGTACTGCGGGAACCCTGCAATGCGGTAGTAGACGCTGCCATCGCGGACATAGGCCAGCCCCTTCGCCTTGAGATCCTGGATCAGACGGATCATCTGGGGAACAAAGTCGGTGGCCTTTGGCAGGTGGTCCGCCCGGAGGATGCCCAGGGCATCGAGATCCTCCAGGAAGATGGCGGTGAAGCGCTCAGTGAGCGCCTTCATGGCCGTGTGCCGGTCCTCGTTGGAGGTGTCGGCAGCCAGACCACCTTGGGAATCCCGGATGATCTTGTCCTCCACGTCCGTGATGTTCATGCAGTGCTCGACCTGATGTCCCGCGGCCTGGAAGGTGCGTTTGAGGAGATCCTGGAACAGGAATGTGCGCAGATTTCCGATATGTGCGTAGTTGTAGACCGTGGGACCACACGTGTACAAGGAGATCCGCCCCTCCGTCACCGGGAGCACGGGTTCCACCCGTCGAGTCAGGGTGTTGAACAGTGAAAGGGTTCGCCGCATCTTTTTCATGGCTCTAGGAGACCATCTTTTTCCCTTCACTCCAAAGCCTACTGGTGTTCAGCTGCTTGGTGGATTGGAACTCCGCTCAGGGGCGCTGAATCAGAGTCAGCAGATCATCCGGCAGCACCCTCGCACGGTTGTCCGAACCCGCCACGAGATGGACGCTCTCGCCTTCGGCCAGCAGAACGCCATCCCGCTCGATCCGGTAGCCGAACACGACGCGGCGGCGCCCTGGTTCCAGGAGTGAGGTCCGCACCTGCACCAGTTCGTCATATCGGGCCGGGGAGCGGAACCGCACCCGGATCTCGTTTACCACCAGACGCACGCCCCGGGCCTCCCATTCTGCGTAGCTCTGCCCAAGTTCCCGGAGAAAATCGCTGCGACCCAATTCCATCCACACGGGATAGGTGGCGTGGTGGACGATGCCCATGGCATCGGTCTCGGCGTAGCGCACACGGAGTTCGGTCAGGGATTCCATGTTGGGATTATCCACCACTCTGGCTCTTACCTGATAGCTGACAGCTGATGGCTGATAGCTGATTGGCAACAGTCCACCGCCGAAAAAAGCCCCGCGAATGCGGGGCTGGGGACACACGGATGGGGGCTCCCGGCTACTCGACGGTGACGCGGATGTGATCGCCCTTGTCCGTGGTGATCTCAAGGAGCAGGTCGCCCGGCTTGGCGTCGGACAGCAGTTTCTGGAGCTGTTCGGGCTTCATGCCCTTCCTGGTTTCGCCATTGACCTTGATCTCGCTCTCGCCGGCCATGTCCAGCACACCCTTGGCCAGGCTGATGGGCATACGGATGTGGACTTCAGTGGGGCCGTCCATGTCCCTATGCCGGGTGTGACGCTGCATCATGGTCTTGGAGACGATGTCCACTTTGATGAACCGTGCAGTCTGTGCGCTCAGGGGAAGGCTGAGGCTAGCCGCCAGGGCCAGCGGAATCATGACGGCGCGCATGGGCGACCTCCTTGGAAGGAATGGGGTTCGGCACTTGCCGGCTCGCATGGGATTACGGGACGGAGACCTCGGGGATTAGCCCGGATATCCTGAAAGCTGGAACGGAATCCGACTTGGTTCCATCAAAGTCCTAGCGGTCCACCCGCCACTCAACGGAGCCCCAGATATGAAGCCCCTCGCCGCCCTTGTCTTCCTTGCTGTGCCGCTGGTTGCCCAGGGTGCCACCAGGTGGGAGCATGACTACCAGGCCGCCCTCAGGCGTGCGAAGGCTGAACACAAGGTCATCTTCATGGACCTCTGGACCGAGTGGTGCGGACCCTGCCAGTACCTCCAGAAGAACGTATTTCCCAGCGCCGAAGGCCAGGCAGCCCTTGCCAAGGTCGTCGCCTATTCCGCCCTGGTGCAGAAGCGCGATGGAACGCCCGTTCCTGAAGGCACCAAGCTGGCCGACCAGTTCAAGCTGAACGCCTTTCCCACTCTGGTCATCCTGGATTCGGACGGCAAGGAACTCCGGCGGCAGGTCGGTGCCTTCCGCACCGGTGCCGAGTTCGCGACCTGGCTGAACGCGGGAAAGTAGGAAGAAGTCAAGGGTTCAAGGACATTGACTCCAGACGCGGCCCTTCTGGGCCGTGTCTGCTTTTCAGATGGTTGGCGCCGCCTTCCCGGTCCCCTTCCCCAAAGGCACACGGCATCCCCCGGCCTGCCCGTCTCGAAAACGACTGGACTGCCTCGGCCAGAAGGCACGACCATGCTTAGAGCCGAATAACCTCCTAAAATGGCTGGTCGCTTCACCTGCAAGCTGCTCTTGACTCAGGCGCAGCATCTGCGCACTATCAGCAAAATTTTATGATAACTTATCAAGACATGCCTTGTTATTGCCAGTGCCTCCCATTCAACATTCGCTCTGAGTTGGCTTTTTGTCTGAAGCTCCCGTCATTTCTGGAGGCCCTCTCCTCCCCGGCGAATCAACATGGGGCCTGTGAATCCCCCATGCATAAGATTGGAGATGCCATGGGCTTGATGGGCGGGGAGAAAGGGGGAGCGCGATGATTCGGAAACTGCTCTCATTGATTGCAAGGCAGCGTTGGTTGCGGAAAATGGCCATGAGTACGCCGATCCTGCGGGACATGGCCTGGTCCTTTGTGGCTGGAGAAAGTCAGGAGGAAGGTTTCGACGCAGTCAGGACCCTGAATGCGAGGGGCATTGCAGGCACCATGAACTTCATCGGGACCCATGTTCGAGACCCACAGGAGGCTGTTCGCGCTGCTGATACGGCCATCAAATGCCTGGTGCGCATCCAGGCAACGGGCCTGAACACGCATCTCTCCTTGAAATTGACCCAAATCGGTCTGGATATTGACCAGGGGCTTTGTCGGCGGGAGTTGGGTCGGGTGCTTGCCACCGCCTCCGCCTGCGGGAACTTCGTGCGCATTGATATGGAAGAGTCCGCCTACACCGAAGAGACCTTGCGGATCTTTGAGGAAGTGCATGCGCAGTACCCCGATTCCGTCGGGATCGTCCTGCAGTCTTACCTCAAGAGGAACCCTGCGGATCTGGAACGGGTGATGGCCCTGGGAGCCGGGGTCCGCATCGTCAAGGGCGGTTACTGGGAATCCAGCGTGGTTGCGTTCCGGAAGAAGGCTGAAGTCGACGCGGCTTTTCTCCGGGATGTCGAAAACCTCATCTTGCGCGGGAAGTCCCCCGCCATCGCGACTCATGATCCAGTAGTCATGGAGCGGGCCATCGCCTTGGCGGAAACCGCAGGCATCGACAAGACCGCCTTTGAGTTTCAGGTGCTCTACGGGGTTGGCGAGGATCTGGTGGAATCCCTGCTTCAGCGGGGACTGAAGGTGCGCAGCTATGTGCCCTATGGCACCCATTGGTATGAGTACGTGTTGGGGTGTGTCCGCCGCGATCCAGGCCGGGTCTTCCGGTCGATCCGACCTGGATCGGCATCGCGGATGGAGGAGCACCGCCCGGTCTCCGCAGGAACTTCAGAGAGGCTCCCTTGACGAATCCCATCCTCATCACCACCGAGGACGCTGAGACCTGGCGACGGGTCCTTCCTGCAGATGCCTGCGTCATGGGAAGTCTCGAGTACACGCGGATCCAGGAGCGGCAGCTGGGGCAGTCAGCCCGTCTTTTCATCGCCGAATCGGCAGGAACCAGGGTCGCCTATCCCTTCTTTCTCCGGCCAATTCCGGCAAATCCTCTGTTCCAGGGGCGTGCCTATTGGGACACGACCACTCCGGAATACACCGGCCCAATGCTTTTCGACATTGATTCCGGTGAGCAGGTCTCTTCCTTCCCGGGGGACTTCCTGGGAGACTTCGATCGATTCTGCCTGGAGCAAGGCATCGTTGCGGAGTTCATCCATCTGAATCCGTGGAATGCCCGAGTGGAGCTGCTTGATCCCGGATGCGTCGGTGTGAATCGCGAGATCGTCTACATCGACCTGACCCTGGGAGAAGAGGCCATCTGGAAACAATCCCTTTCCTCGGACACCCGGCGTCAAACCCGGCAGTCGCTAGATGCAGGGGTGCGTGCCCGTCGGGCGAAATCCACCGAGGATGTCCTGGCCTTTCATCGCCTCCACCATCAGACCATGGAGCGCCGTACGGCCAAGGAGCAATATTACCTTCCCGAGGACTACTTTCTCGCCATCTTTGAAACCATGCCTAAGAATGCCTTCTTCATGCTCTCGGAATACCAGGACAGGATCGTCGCAGGAGGTCTCTATTTCGAGGATGCCACCGATGTCTATTGGCATCTGTCTGCCTTCGACATCGACTATTCGAAAGTGCGCCCCGTGAATGCCTTTCATTTCGAGACCATCAAGCAGACTTCGCTAGCCGGGAAGAAGCGGATCCTCTGCGGGGGGGCTCACCAGCCCGGGGATGGGGTCTTCCGCTTCAAGGCAGGGTTTTCACCTCTCCGCGTCCCGTTCGAAATATACAAACGCATCCATGCCCCCGGGGTCTATGCCGCGTTAACCGAAGCCCGGTCGCTCGAACATCCCGGACTGTTGCCTGAATCCGGATTCTTCCCGGCTTACCGCGCCCGATTTTCCGAGAGCCAGCCACCTTCCTGACGGCGTCCTGAAGGTCACACACTCTTCCCACTGAAATGTAGATGGGGCAAAGGCCACCAAGGATTTCGGTCCAGCGAGCCACCTTCCGGCTTCTTATAAATCCTTCACCCCACCCGCGGTCTTTGG
>CAIXHJ010000070.1 GCA_903919165.1 uncultured Holophagaceae bacterium | reverse complement strand
TGTTCCAGCCAGAAGGATTCCCTGTTCTCCCATCTAGGGAATTCGGTTTCACTTGGGGCCGAAGTACAGTTTTATCGAGGGTTCGAGGATGTGCCGCATCGGGGTTTGGGATAATTTTCCTCGAATTCCCAGCTGAATTCCCTGTTTCAGGGAATCTCTGTACTGGGGTCAGTCCGGAGGATTGGCCACACTACCAACAGAAACGAGCACTTAGGGGCCAGATGGCTCTGGGGTTGCCCTGGTGGGCGAAAGCAGGCTCCTCGAGAACTCCAAGTGTCGGGTCCTGAGGATTGTGCGGATTAAGGTGATCAGGTCGTCCTTGCCAAGGTGTGATGTGCTCACGATTCTGCTGGACAAGGCCAGAGCGGAACTGGATACATTCGGGAAAACCGCAGGTCCCGCAACGTCATGGATCGCAGCTGCCAACGTGCTTCCGACCTTGGACTCCCACTATCTGTGGCCGTTTTCAAAGGAAGACGCCACTCAGTCTGTCGATTGGTGAAAAGGCCTCGGCCTACGAGAGTTCCCTTGCCGTTCAAACATCCAACCAGGGTATTCGGCAGGCAATGCACTGACCTCATCAAGCTTCGTTATCTCATCAGCCGTAATAACCAAGTCAGTCGCCGCCAGATTATCGTCAAGCTGCGCCAACGTCTTGGCCCCGATGATCACACTCATCACATGGGGCTTTGCGAGCAGCCAAGCCAATGCGACCTGTGCGACGGAGACGCCGTGGGCCCTTGCAACCTCGCGCATGGTCGCCACACAGGCCCATGCTCTTCCAGAATCGACGGGCGGAAAGTCAAAGTTCGTGCGACGAGCGCCCTCCGGGTTCGGCGATCCGGGTCCGAACTTGCCCGACAGCAGACCACCGGCCAGCGGCGACCAGACCATCAGGCCGAGTTTCTCTCCGGTAAGCATGGGCACGAGTTCACGCTCGATGTCGCGGCCGGCGATGGAGTACTAGGCCTGCAGGGTCTCGAAGCGGGCGTAGCCTTTCGCCTCGCTCAACCCAAGCGCCTTGGCAATTGTCCAGGCCGCCCAATTGGATACCCCTACATAGCGCACCAGTCCCTGGCGGACGAGATCATCAAGGGCGCGCAGTGTTTCATCGATCGGGGTGACGGGATCCTTGCCATGGACCTGATAGAGGTCAATGTGGTCCGTCTGCAGGCGCTCAAGACTGCCGTGGACCGAGTCCATGATATGACCCCGAGAGGCACCCTTATCGTTGGGCAGAGATCCCATTTCGCCGAAGACCTTGGTGGCTATGACCACATCCTTTCGGACGACCCCAAGGTTTTTCAGTGCTTGACCGAGCAGCTTCTCGGATTGGCCAAAGGAATAGACATCGGCGGTGTCGAAGAAGTTCACGCCACAGGCGAGCGCCCGGCCAACGATCCCATCCACCTCGGGTTGTCCGAGTTGGCCGATGGCTTTCCAAAAGCCAGCATCGGCATTGCCGCCGAACGTCATGGCTCCAAGGCAGATTTCTGAAACGAAGAGACCTGTGCGTCCGAATTGGTTGTATTTCATCTGAGGCCTCCTGATTGCCTGGGGATCGCTCCCGACCAAATGTAGCTTAACCAGCGCGATCGAAAGGCCAACCGCAATACAAAGACAGTTGCATGAAGAGCGCCACATGGTCGGGCGCCTTAGATGCACTTTCAGTCTCGCGCCTGTCGAAGGGGAGCCGCCAGAGTCCTGCCAGCGTCATGGGCAGAGGGGGGACCTGGGACAACAGCTAAAAGCCAACGATGGCGGGGAAATCAAGGCAGCAGGATTCCGGAGCCGGTCGTACGGCGGGATTCTAGGTCCCGATGGGCCTGGGCAGCTTCTTTCAGGGCATAGCGCCTTTCAGGCTCGATCCTCACCTGGCCTGAAAGCACCGTGGCGAACAGGTCCTCCGCGCCCGCCTCCAGGTCCGATCGCTTGGCCGTATAGGTATTCAAGGTCGGGCGCGTGAGAAACAGGGAACCGTTCTGGGCCAGTATGCTCAAATCCACGGGGGGTACAGGACCAGAGGCATTGCCGAAGCTTGCCATCAGACCGAGGGGACGCAGGCAGGCAATAGATCCAAGGAAGGTGTCCCGGCCCACCGAGTCGTAGACCACAGCCACTCCCTTGCCTCCGGTGATCTCCCGCACACGTGCCGGAAAATCCTCGGTGCGGTAGTTGATGCAATGGTCGGCACCATGCTGCCTGGCCAGAAGACATTTCTCGTCCGAACCGGCCGTGCCGATCACGTGGGCCCCCAAAGCCTTGAGCCACTGGCAGGCGATGAGACCTACGCCCCCACCGACCGCGTGGAACAGGACCGAGTCCCCGGGCTTCACTTGAAAGGTCCTCCGGATCAGGTACTGCACGGTCAAGCCCTTGAGCATCATCGCGGCGCCCTGGTCGAAACTGATTCCTTCGGGAAGGAGGCATAGGCGGTCGGCGGGCAGGTTGCGCACCTCGCAATAGGCTCCCAGCACACCTGCGTATGCCACCCGATTTCCCGGCCTAAGAGACGTCACGCCGGACCCCACCGCTTCGACCACCCCTGCGCCCTCGTTCCCAGCCACAGAAGGAAGAGCCACTTTGTACAGGCCGGTGCGCTGGTATACGTCCACGAAATTTATCCCGCAGGCGTAGTGCCGGATCCGGGCCTCGCCCGGGCCGGGATCCCCCACTTCCACATCCTCCCAGCACAGCACTTCGGGGCCACCGTGATGATAGAAGCGGATCGCTTTGGACATGGGCCCTCCTCGCGGGCTAAGACCATTGTGGCATTGATAACTACGGCATGCGCGTAACCAAGGAGTGACCAAAGACTCGGAATCTGTAGAGTAGTTTTCGGGGAGGACGTCACGGCATCTGGTGGTCGCCAATTTGAATGGCACGAATAGTCGGCCATTCGAGAGCGGCGGGACACGGCTGGATAGGTGGGGCCGAATCATGGCGCCATCGGCAGTGTTCTGGGAACCCTTGACAGGGGTAATCGATGGCGGGAAAGTCCAGGCACGTTTCCGCCCCTGCCGCCCGCACCGCAGGCACGGCTGGCTATCGGGATGAAAGATCAGCAGGGTTGGAATCAGGAGGTGCCCTATGGAGCAGACCATCCTTTTCACCTTGAACGGCAAGGCCGTGCACCTGACCGCAGACCCCGAGCGGATGCTGGTGTGGGTGCTCCGGACCGACCTGGGCCATACCGGCACCAAGGTCGGCTGCGGCGCCGGCCTGTGCGGCGCCTGCACCGTCCTCGTGGACGATGAGCCGACCTTGTCCTGCTCCACACCCCTGGCGGACGTGGCCGGGAAGTCCGTGGTCACCGTCGAAGGCCTGGCCAAGGACGGGATCCTGCACCCGGTTCAGCAGGCTTTCCAGGAGCACAACGCCTTCCAGTGCGGCTACTGCACGCCCGGCATGATCCTGCGTGCCTGCGCTCTCCTGAAGAAGAAACCGCGCGCCACCCGGGCCGAGATCCTGGAGCACATGGAAGGCAACCTGTGCCGCTGCGGCGCCCACGTGCGGATCGTGGCCGCGATCGAGGCGGCCGGCAAGGCGATGGGAGGTGTCCTGTGAAGCGGCGCGACTTCTTCAAGACCACCGGCGTCACCGGGCTGTTCATCCTGTTCCGGGGCTACTTGGAGGGAGCGCCCCCACTGGTCCCGACCCGCCCCGCGGGTTACCCCACGGACTTCAACGCCTATCTGCGCATCGGCGGCGACGGCCGGGTGGGCTGTTTCGTGGGCAAGGTGGAGATGGGCCAGGGCAACATGACCTCCCTGGCCATGCTGGCGGCGGAGGAGTTGGACGTACCCCTGGAGCGGGTGGACATGCTCATGGGCGACACGGACCTCTGCCCCTGGGATGGCGGCACCGGCGGTTCGCTCAGCATTTGGCAGTTCGGCCCGGTGCTGTGCGGGGCCGCCGCTGAGGCCCGGGCCGTGCTGCTGCAGATGGCCGGCGAGCACCTGCAGGTCCAGGTGGACCGGCTCGAGGTGAAGGCCGGCGTGGTCTCGGTCAAGGGCGCCCCGGCCAGACAAGTGACCTACGGGCAGCTGGTCCAGGGCAAGCGGATCGAGCGCCACCTCACGGATGTGAAGCCGAAACCGGTCTCGGCCTACACGCTGATCGGCACCTCCGCCCCCCGCAAGGACGCCCGGGAGCAGGTCCTCGGCGCCGCCCGTTTCACGGCCGACCAGAGAATGCCCGGCACGCTGCACGCCTGCATCGTGCGGCCCCCGGCCCACGGCGCCACCCTCAAGAGCGTCGACACCTCCGCAGCCGAACGCATGCCCGGCGTGCGCGTGCTCCGCGATGGCAACCTGGTGGCGGTCCTGCACACGTTCCCGGACCAGGCCCGCAAGGCCCTGGGTCTGGTCAAGGCCACCTTCGAAGGCACGCCCCCGGCTCTGGACGACCTCACCATCCGCCGTCACCTCGCATCCAAGTTGGCCTCCGGAAAAGTGAGTGTGCAGGAGGGTGACCTCAAGGCCGCCGAAGCCCGTGCCGCCGCGCCGGTCGAGGCGGAGTATTTCAACGCCTACGTGGCCCACGCCCCCCTCGAACCGCACGCCGCCTTGGCCCAGTGGAAGGATGGCCGGATGACCGTCTGGGCCGGAGTCCAGGCGCCGTTCCGGGTGAAAGCCCAGGTGGCCGAGGCCCTCAAGCTGCCCCCACAGCAGGTCCGCATCATCACGCCCCATATCGGCGGCGCCTTCGGCGGCAAGGCCGCGGGCCCCCAGGCGGTGGAAGCCGCGCGGCTGGCGCTGAAGGCTGGCGCGCCGGTGCAGGTGGTCTGGGACCGCCGGGAGGAGTTCTTCCTGGACACCTTCCGCCCTGCGGCGGTGGTGAAGATCCGCGCCGGACTGGACCCGGCCGGTCGCATCGCCTTCTGGGACCACGCCGTGTCCGGCACCAGCGACCGGGAGGCCGAAATCGGCTATGAACTCCCCGCCAAGCGGATCTCCGCCACCGGGGATGGCGGCGACATCGGCACCAGCGCCGCCGGCCTGCACCCCTTCCCGACCGGCGCCTGGCGGGCTCCGGGGGCCAACACCAACGTGTTTGCCCGGGAGTCCCACATGGACCTCCTGGCCGCCAAGGCCCGTGTCGATCCACTGGCCTTCCGTCTGCGCCACCTCACCGACAAGCGAGTGATCCGCGTCCTGGAAGCCGCAGCTGAGCGGTTTGGGTGGGTGGCTGGAGTAGCCCCTTCCGGTCGCGGCGTGGGGATCGCCTGCGGCTCCTGGCGCGGCACCCTGGTCGCCGTGATGGCAGAAGTGGTCGTGGATAAAAAGACCGGGCAAGTACGGGTCAAGCGTGTGGTCCTTGCCCAGGACATGGGTGTGGTCGTCAACCCCGACGGCGCCCGCCAGCAGATCGAGGGCGCCGTCACCATGGGCATCGGCTACGCCCTCAGCGAAGGCATCCGGTTCAAGGACGGTCGAATTCTGGACGAAAATTTCGACACCTACCAGATCCCCCGGTTCTCCTGGATCCCGGTGATCGACACGGTGCTGATCCCCAATCCCGAACTCCAGGCCCAGGGCTGCGGTGAACCGCCGATCGTCTGCATGGGCGCCGTCATCGCCAACGCCATCCATGATGCTGTGGGAGTCCGGTTGTTTGACCTTCCGATGACACCAGAGCGTGTGCTGGAGGCCATCAAGAAGGGCTAGCCGCAAGGGTCTTCAAGAAAAATTGTCAGCAAATTTAGGCATTCTCCTCTTTCAGGGTCACCCCGAACCAGCCCCTGGTGCCCCCTACTCCAGGCGTGATTTGGACCGAACAGGGTTGGACTAAGATGCGAGTAGATCTCGAGACTCGACCTAACACCAGAAAAAACCAAGCCCGTCGGATGACCTAGTCTCTTGATCATCCTCAGCTGTTTCCGGAAGGGCCGCAGATGAACATGGTCCAGCATCGACCCCTTCGGATCGCAGCGGCCCGCCTCCTTGCGGCGGCGGGGGCGAGGGAGGAGGACGCCCGCACCGTGGCCGATCACTTGGTGGACGCCAATCTTTCGGGCCACGACAGCCACGGGGTCGGGATGCTCCCCCACTACGTCAGGGCCATTGCGGCCGGTCTCCTGGATCCCCAGGCCAGCGCCGCAGTGGAGGACCCTGGCGGCGCAGTCCTTTCGGTGGACGGCCAGAACGGGTTCGGCCAGGTGGTGGCGCGCAAGGCCACCGCGATCGGGGCGGAGCGGGCCAAGTCCACCGGGGTCGCGCTGGTGGCGCTCCGGGGGGCCTTCCACATCGGGCGCGTCGGCTCCTACGCCGAGCAGGCGGCGGCGGTGGGCATCGCCTCGGTCCACTTCGTCAACGTCGTGGGCCACCCGCCGCTGGTGGCCCCCTTCCGTGGCAGCGACGCGCGCTTCGCCACCAACCCGTTCTGCGTCGCGGTCCCGGCGGCGGCCGGCCGCCCGGCGGTGGTGCTGGACTTTGCTACCAGCCTGGTGGCGCTCGGCAAGGTGCGGGTGGCCCTCAACAAGGGGGAGCGTTTGCCGGAGGGGACCCTCATCGACTCGGCCGGGCGGGGCACCACGGATCCCGCGGTGATGTACACGGAGCCCCGGGGCGCCATCCTGCCCTTCGGCCTGCACAAGGGATACGGCATGGCCTTCCTCTGCGAGCTCCTGGCCGGGGCGTTCACCGGCGGCGGCACCGTCTCGACAATCCCCTTCCAGAAGGACCGCATCACCAACAACATGCTGTCGATCTTCATCGACCCGGCCCAGCTCCCGGGCGCGGCCGGGCTGGAGGCCCAGGTCGCCGCCGCCATCGACCACGTCAAGGCATCGCCTCCCGCCAACCCGGAGCTACCGGTGCTGGTGGCGGGAGAGCCCGAGCTGGCCTGGCGCGCCCAGCGGGAGGCCGAGGGGGTGCCAATCGACCCTGCCACTTGGGAGGAACTGGATAGGGCGGCGCGATCAGTGGGGGTGGAATTCGCGCCCTAGCGCCACGCGAACGGCGAACCTTGCAACAGCTCGGAGATCTGGAGGGAAAAGTACCTGGACAGTTGGCACTCCAGGGATGGGTTGGATCACTCATGACCCAAAGGTCACAGGTTTAAATCTTGCCCCCGCTCCAGGCGCGATGCGAACGGAACAGAGTTGGGTTATGCCATGAAAGGAGTCGGGGGGCATGGTTGGAAGCGAAGCATCTCCGCCTCACGCAACGCCCAGATCCACGTACCCACAGGTGGAGTGGAATCAGGAACGGAGCATCATGGAAGAAGCTGCCAATGAATGGCACTGGAAGATGGGAACTTTGGAGCAATGGACGCAATGTTGATTTCAAGCGGCTTGCCGACTGGGTGATAGAGAAATGGGAGGCCTTCTTTGAACTTCATGGTTTGTAATCCTCTGGGAGGCGACAGTTCTAGCACCGATTCATCCGGACCTGGAGCCTTCGTGCTGCTTCCGCATCAGTAAGGCAGATCCAGCGCGCGGGAGAGGAAACGCACCAGGGGTGCGTCTTGGCGGCAGGTTTCGGTGAAGCGCTCCAGGAAACCCGGCGCACAGACCTGGCGCTGGGTGAAGGGCGTGTAGGTGTAGTAGTCCTTCAGCTTCAGATCCTCGGCGAGGGGGTGATCCGGGT
>CAIXHJ010000069.1 GCA_903919165.1 uncultured Holophagaceae bacterium | reverse complement strand
GTCTCAGCGCGGTCGCCACGGCCTTCCTTTACGCCACGGCGCGTGCTGACGAGGCCGAGTGCCTAGTCAAGTTCGGGGAGGAATACGCAGGGTATATGAAAAAGACAAAGATGTTCATCCCCTTTGTGTTTTGATTAAAACCCTTTCAACAATTTACCACCAGGGTACCAGGACACAGAGGTTCATAAAAATATTCGCAATTGTAACTCACATAATCTTTAGATCAGGACAGCGAAGGTGCCAGGGCGTGGACTGCTCGAAGGCATGACCGGCTTGCAAGACTTTAACTTCCCCCCAATGCTTTGAGACAATTTGCAAGCCCAACGGCAGCCCGTTCCCGGTAAAACCGCAAGGGACGGAGAGGGCCGGGAGACCAGTCAGGTTGAAGGGCGAAGTGAAATGGGTCAACTGGCGAGCGGCTTCGATGGCACCCGTCCCTTCGATGGGCGGGGCGGGGATGGATGTGGTTGGCAGGATAAGCAAATCATATTTGGTGAAGAACATCTCGAAACGGCGGCGTCCCTCAGCCTGGGTCCGCCGGGCGAGTGAGTATTCGCTGGAAGTGAGGGCCGAGCCTGCTTCCAAACGCTGACGCACGTCCTCTCCAAACCAATCGGGGTGGGCGGCAAGGCGTTCGCGGTGGAAGGCAGCCGCGTCCGCCTGGGTCATGCGGGTATTGGCCTGTGCCAGGTCAGCGATCCAGGAAAGATCCACTTTCTCGGCCTGCGCGCCCAGGTCTCTGAAACCCTGCGTGGCTGCCTGCATACCCGCCCAAACTTCAGGGTCGGAGGCTTCGATGTACTCCCCCACCCCCAGCGCAACCCGACTTTCTTTGACACCCTGTTCAAGATGGGTCAAATAATCATCCACGGGCATATCCACAGAGGCGGGATCATGCGGGTCAAATCCAGCCAGCACCTGAAGCAGCATGGCTGCATCCCGGACAGTGTGGGTCAACATTCCGACATGATCGAGGTTCCAGGAGAGCGGGACCACGCCGCGGGTGCTGACCCGTCCATAAGTGGGTTTAAGCCCGACAACACCGCACAACGAGGCTGGGATGCGGATGGAACCCCCGGTATCGGTGCCCAATGCAGCCAGGCACATCCCTGCGGCGACCGCCGCCGCTGATCCGCTGGAGGAGCCACCGGTTATACAGGTTAGATCCCAGGGATTTTTCACCGCCCCATAGTGGGGATTGATCCCGGTCACACCCAGAGCAATCTCATGGGTGTTGGTCTTGCCGAGAATGACCGCCCCGGCAAGTTTGAGTTTCAAGACCGCATCAGCATCCTCGTTGGGGAAGGTATCAGCAAAAAACCTGGAGCCGGCGGTCGTGCGGATGCCGGCGGTCTCGAACAGGTCTTTCAGAGCAAGCGGGAGGCCAAGGAGAGCCAGGTCCTTCAAGTTGGAAGGCCTGAGGGAGAGAAGGGAGTCGGCTTGAAGGGCCGCCTGGACTGCCAGCTCGGACGTGAGAGTGATAAAGGCGTTGATCGCCGGGTTGAGACGCTCGATCTGGCGGAGGCAGGCTTCAGTGAGCTCGAGGGAGGTGAAAGCGCGACGATGGAGGGCTTCCAAGGCGGAAGAGAGAGTCAGGCTGGAGAGGTCGATGTTCATCGAAGAGGTTTATACACAAAAAGCATGAAGGATCTCAAAGGACTTTAAATATATCGTAATGGCACGAAATGCATTAGACCTCTTGCATAAGTGATAAGTGTGCCATAATAGAC
>CAIXHJ010000068.1 GCA_903919165.1 uncultured Holophagaceae bacterium | reverse complement strand
GCCACAGACACCATCTCCTTGAGGAGCCTGCGGTAATGGGGGCGGATCGGGCCGGGCACCTGGCACATGACCACCACGGCCAATTGTTCCTTGGGGTCGATCCAGAAGAAGGTGCCTGCGCCGCCAGCCCACAGGTACTCGCCCTTGGAGCCCTGAACGGAGGACAAGCCATTGTCTTGACGCAACCTACAGGGAGCAGATCGTCAGCAGCATGGGTTGAGTCGTAAACCGGATCTTTTCATGGGCCCGTATTCGGGGGCAGCACCTCACGCCTGCACCCGGGTCGATGGCCCAGTCCCATCCCAGGGGAGCTTCATGGCGAAAGGGGTTTGGTTGATGCCCAATGGGATGGTCAACCTCTAACGGGAGCCTACATCGCCATCGCTCTGCGAGTGGCCCAGGCTCGGACTCAGTTGGCTATTTCGGACAAGTCCTTGGTGGGCCGCAACCAGTCCAGCCTCCCAATAAACATGGGTATGAGTATGGGTTTCAATAAGATAAAAATTAAGCCCCTGATTTCTCAGGGGCTTGGTGCTGCTTTTGGCGGAGAGAGGGGGATTCGAACCCCCGGTACTGGTTGACCCAATACACTCGCTTAGCAGGCGAGCCCGATCGGCCACTCCGGCATCTCTCCAAGGCTTTCCAGGTTACCGTTGGGAGTGGGCTGGCACAAGGCTTCTTGCATGAAGCTGCACCCTGTCTCCCAGCTGGAAACATCGATAGATGGCCGAGCGGTTCAAGTCATCGACCTTGAAATCGCAAACACCCCATGCTGGTCAGTAGCCTTGAATCATGAATTATCGGTGTTTTCTAGCATCTGTGGATGGCCGGCAGGGGTTTGTTGTCGTCTGGATTCGGTGGGTTCGGTTACAAATCAAGCTACAAATTCTGACGCTCGCAAATTCACCCGGCCAGTGATTCAGGCGTGGACCCCTTCTGAGAGAACTGAATGAGGTGCTTTGCCAGCAGCTTGTCCTCGATGCTGATGTGCTTCTCCATCCAATTCATCACAAAATCAACAACCCCGGCCGCCACAGCCTCGGGATCTTGGCTGGAGGCGCCCACCAGCCTCTGGACTGTGGACCTCAGGTGGTCATGGAACGCTTTGTGTTCAAGGAACCTGGGGTAATTTGTGGCCAGCATCTGGATTTCTTCTTCCTCACAGTGCGCGTCGAGAAAATCGCCAAGAAAATCAAGCAGGTTCGTTACGTGCTCCCTGTGGAAATCATGGTGGACGGCATCGAGGAAATCATTGAATTGAGACAACAGTTGATGATGCTGTTCGTCGATTCTTGGGAAACCAGTTTCCCACTCCGGATTCCATACGAGTTGGCCCACGGTACCTCCTCCGGATATGACGACCCTTTGCTAATAAATACTCCGAAGCCCACCTTTCAAAGATGAGTTCAGGGTCATCTGTGCGCAAGCCCGCCTGCCTTCTAAAATTTCCTGGCGATCTACGTCCATGTCCTGAAGCGTGCGAAGCCTCGGGTAGCGCAGATGTCTGGCGACCTTCTCAAGGCTGCTTTTGGGGCTTGATAAGCACTGCTGAACTTGGCGGTGGCGTCAGTTTGGAGCGGAACCCTGTCTGCTCCTGGATTCCCTGCAGCAGGGTAATTTTCAGGGAATTGGAGCGAATTCCGGTTCTCAGAGCACCTCCAGTCGGGACAACAGACCCTGTGGGCTTGGCGATCCCATGAAATTCCCTATTGAGCCGAACAGGGAACCCAAAGAGGGATAGCAGGGAATTCAACTCGAAGATCAGGTCGGAATTTAGGATGGTCCAGCCGTTTGGAACCCGGGACTAAACAAGCCGAGAGCCTCCTCGAACGCTGAAGTCATTTTCGATGAGAATGTGATAAGTCACAGGGCAAGGTGGCCCAGCGAGGGCGCTAGGTCTCTAGAACCCCGCTTTGAGCCCGAGTCCAGCGCGCGTGGAGTTACTCCTTGAGGAGCCCCTCGCCAAACGGGCGCCCTCCGGTCGAGAAGTGGACACCGTAGCCGGTCAGAAGGGTGAGGGTGAGGACGACCCACCATGTGCAGCCTGCGTACCAGCCGGTGAGACGGGTCGTGTCGGGGAAATAGATCCCCAGGATGTATTCCAGGAAGAGCGCCGACATCAGGGCGAGGTGGCCCAGTCGGACAAGCAGGAAGATCGATGCGCCCACGATGAGGGCCATCAGCAGGGCGACGCTGTTGAACGTCGACAGGCTGTCCGTCAATGCCGTGTAGGCAAGCCCAGCGAGGACAAACCCGACGCAAGCAGGGGCGATGCCGCGCAGGCGCCGGAGGCGTCCCAGGAGGAGCAACAGGAGGAAGCAGAACAGACCGAAACGTACGCTGTCACGCAATGCTTGAGCCGTCGAAGCGAGGCATTGGCTGGTCCCCAGGAGCGGGGCAAGCGAGCGCTTGACGGCCACGAAGGCACCGGGCCGCAGCAGCATGGACAGCGGAGCGACGGCTGCCGCCAGGCTGACGGTGATGGCGGTGCCGAGCAGGACGTCACGGGCCACCATCGGGTCGCGCACGCCCCCCGCCAGCAGGCGCGTCCAGGAGACCAGCCTCTCCGGCCATGTCCGCCTGACCAAGGGCTCGAGGGCGATGTAGACGAGCCAGGTGGTCGCGCCGGAGTAGCAACCCCAGGCGATGGCCCGGGTGATTATGTCCGATTCCAGGTTGAACACCGGCACGTGGTTCATCGTCAGGAGCGCATTGGCCACCGTGCACAGGAAGACGAATAGGCCCAGGCGCCGTGCCCCCCGCCGGTCGCCGCGGCCAAGGCGCAGATGGTGGCCCGCCAACGGGATGGCAATGACCAACATGGTGATGATGAAGATATTGACTGCGTCCCCGGGACTGAACGCACGGCGAGGAATGACCTGGCCTGGATCCGATGTCCAGGGCGCGAAGACCCGGAAGAACACGGGTCGGCCAGAATAGAATGCCGCCTCTACCGAAAGGGCAAGGCCAGGTCGCTCCGGCATGGGGCCGCGCCAGGCCAGCCTGCTCTCCTCGAACGGCGCGCGCGCCCTCCGGGGCGAAGCGGGTTCCAGCCGCGTTGCGTCGAGGCCTGCCAGGCGGAGGAGCGCCGCCGGATCGGGCTCCCGCTTCTGTGCGTCCGCGATTTCTCCAGGCGTGGGGGGTGCCGTGAGCTGGAGCAGGCGGCCGGAAGTGTCGAGCACGATGAGCGCCTCGCCAGCCTGGGGCGCTGGGTCCTCACGGGTGACCGGGGAGAACAGGCCGTGGGGAACAAGGTGGTCAAGGCTCGCCCGGTACCAGAATACGAGGAACTGCTCCTCGGCAGCCGAACGCCCATCGCTGCCACGGGCATCCCCTTCTATCGTGCTCGCGAACCGGATGGCATCGTCGTCGTAGTCGTAACCGTACGCCTCTCCCGTCCAGTGATCTTCAAGATTCAGCCCCTTTAGGGCCTCGCGCGCCTTCGTGGCGAGGGCCGCCGGAGGCAGGCGCGGCGAGGCGTGCTCCACGAATGATGTCCGTCCGCCGAAGGTGCCGAAGACCACAAGAGACACCAGAACCGCAGCGGCACATGCCCAGGCGATGGCGGGGCGGAGCGCTCCGCTCACCGATGAGGCCGCCACCATCTGTGGGGAGGGGGTCTGTCCCGCGGCCAGCGCCGCCACCACCGGGTCACCGCCCGACAGCGCCGCCAGAACAGCCAGCGCCGACGAAGGACGCTGTTCAGGCTCAGGCGCCAGACACTGCAGGATGACCCGTTCCACCTGAGGATCGATGTCTCGTGCGACCTGGGAGAGCGGCACCGGGTCGGTCTCGCGCTGCAGCCGACGAACCTCCGCCAGAGT
>CAIXHJ010000067.1 GCA_903919165.1 uncultured Holophagaceae bacterium | reverse complement strand
TGTCGCGCCCGGAGCGGGGCCCCACAGAGAGCGAATCACGACCAGCGGAGGCAGGCCGTGAGTGACAAAAAATGGTTCAAGATCGGAGATGCCGCCGCCCTCGTCGGCGTCGGACCCAAGGATCTGCGCTACTGGGAAGACGTCATCCCCGATATCAAGCCCCGACGCAGCAAGGGCAACCTCCGCTACTACCATGTGGACGAACTCCCGCGCCTCAAGCGCATCAAGGGCTGGCTGGCCGAAGGTCTCACCGTGGCCGACTGCGCCGAGCTGCTGGCCCACGGCCACCTCGTCCAGCGACTTGATCTCGGACTCGAGGCCGACGAATGGCCCGCCGCCCCGTCCCAGAAAACCAGGTCCACCATTCCCCGGCTCCTGCGCCCCAGCTCAGACCTGCAGCCCATTCTCAAGTCCGTGCGAGCCCTCTACGAGCGCCTGTCCGCCCCACCCAAACCTTGACCTGCCGCGCCACCCGTTCTAGAGTCAAAAGCTCACGGCGCGTGGCGCAGCCTGGTAGCGCACTACCTTGGGGTGGTAGGGGTCGGAGGTTCGAATCCTCTCGCGCCGACCAACACACCTAGAAGGGCCAAGACTTACGAGTCTTGGCTCTTTGCTTGCTGGGGCGATACGGAAACCCTACGGAAAACGCCTCCCTGGACTGGGGTAAATTGCGGCAATCCACCGCGACTTCGGAGGCCGTGATTCACCAGGTCCCACCTGCTGATCCGTGAATGGTCTCAATGTCGAAGATTGCCTGGCGGGGATGGAACTCAGGTGGACCTGCCCCGAGGCATGTTCAGGTCTCTGGCTCCAATCACATCCAGCGGGCTCGCCACGCCGCGGCCGCCGCGGTTCAGCACGTGGGTGTAGATCGTCGTCGCCTCCACCTCCTTATGACCGAGCAACTCCTGAATGGTCCGGATGTCGTGACCGGAGTTCCGCCCGAAGCTGACCCATAAGCCTCGGCGGCTGCGAAACAAGCGAACCCGAGTCCATCCGCCGGATTTCAGACCTTCTAATTTTCCTCTGTCTACTCCATTCTCATGTTTTTCAACCCTTTCTCCCTCGCTCCCCAGATTTAGGCGAACTGTTCCACTTCCCCCCTGTTCGCCTAATACGCCGTTGGGCGTCACAGAATGCGTGGCCATCGTTGGTTAGAAGTTTGCAGTCACTTTTCGCCCTTTCAGCAACCTAGACAAAGGAGTCGGCTGATGCCCGCTTACCTGATAGCAGACACACACATCACCGACCAACCTACGTACGACAAGTACAAACAGCAAGTGGCGCCACTTATTGCAAAGTTTGGTGGCCGGTTTCTTGTACGCGGCGGCCAACATGAAGTTCTGGAGGGCTCATGGCATCCATCGAGACTGGTGATCATCGAGTTCCCTGAGATGGACCGGCTAAAGTCTTGGTACAACTCGCCCGAATATGCACCCCTTCTGGCTTTGCGCCAACCAGCCGCAACCGATCACTTGGTTGCTGTGGAGGGGCTCTAGCGCGCCCACCAATCTGGCAAGCTACTTGTTTTACTTTGCAATGAGAGCCAACCTTTCATCGCCGAGCAGAGTGCCGCCTAACCCCCCGCTCAACTCGGACCCCGCCTGCCTTGTCCGCCGTTCTCTCTCAACTTTCGTCTTTCTCGGCTTCGTTCAATGTCTCGGTGTAGGCGGGGCCGGTCAGCTTCGTTCGTTAAGCCGCAAACACATCGGGGGCACGATGCATTCAGGATTTGGTCCTCCAACCAGCAAGGTCTGGTTCCTCGCCGCGACTTTCCTTCTGTTGGCTATGGCCGGATGCGCCCATCAGCCTTCGGCCAAGTTGGCTTCATTTGTGAGCGATCCTCCAGGGTTCTTCTATGGGTTCCTCCACGGGTTCCTGATCCTTTTCAGCTTCATCGGAAGTCTCTTCACTGACATCCGGATTTATTCATTCCCGAATTCAGGCGGTTGGTACGACTTCGGATTCCTTCTCGGCGCAGCTTCCTTTCTCGGTGGTGGCGGTGCGAGTGCCAGGTAGCGCCCTAACCCTCCTCTCAACCCGGACCCCGCCCGCAGAGTCTGGTCTCATCCCTCCTGCTGGTTCTTTTTCGGCTGTTATGGGCGCCATTGCAATCCTGTTTCTGCCGCTCTTCTTGATGGGCTGCGAGAAGCTTGGAATCGGCGCGAAGACCCCGCAAGTGACCGTCAAGTTCGTCATCTATGACAATGACAATTCCTTCGCTGCAACCGTCTACGCCCAGGAAGTGAACACCGGCCAGACCACCAAATTCACCTATGGACCGCACACGCCCTCCATCACAGTCGACCTGAAGCCCCCGGGAACCTACGTTTTCTACGCAAAACTGGTGGAAGCCCCGGACGATTATCACTACGGTTACACGGGAAACCAGGCTGGGGCCTACGGACATATGACCCGGGGCGGGACCCGAGATCCCTCCACCAACCTCATCGCCGTGGATGTGAAACCGGCAGGCAAGTACAAGGTCTTCATCAGTGACAGCTGGGCCGTGCTGCCGGAGCCCGGAAAGCCGGTTACGGTTCCGTGGCACCGAGAGTGATTGCCGGTCCCCGAGGGATTCCGCACGATGTGTTGCTCGTGCTGCGGTGGACCCACCAATCGCCTGCCCCCCCACTCAACTCAGACCCAGCATCCACGGTTGACCCTGCGTTCAACCCGGCCACAGGCGCAAGGGCCTGAACATCACTGAAGACCAACCTGGTGGGGGCGTCTTAGAGGCGTCTGCCCGGATCCACGGGAACCAGGTGGCGTGTGTCATCCATAGCCATCTCCAGAGCCCGATGGGCTGTTAGCCCTCTATCCCGGTGGGCCTGGTATCGGTTCCAAAACACAGGAGAGGTCAGGCGGCAGCGGCCCATGGATTCCAGCTTCCCATCGGCGGCCTCTGTGGCCATCTCCAGGCAGTTCATGGCCTGATGGCCTGCCTCGCCAGCCGGGCGGGCCCTGTTCTGGTCCCAGAAATAGTGCGAGGCATGAAGGATGAGAGCCGTCCTTGCCTCCGCCAGACGGCCCCTCATGGGTTCGAGGAGGAGTTCCTCCAACACATTCAAGTCAAAGTGGCGCGTGGTCATCCGAAGCAGGCTCCTAAGTTCTCATCGGATGACCGGATCTCAGGCATTATTACAAAAATTTGAAACAATGGATCCGCTGCTCCACCCAGCGGTCTGGGGGCCGGCAAGGAGATCCAGGCCCGCTGGCCTTACCTGGTATGCGTGATCTACAAAGTCCAGCGGTTCAATTGATGATCATCCCCGCTCAAATCTTGAGGGACATTCTGCATGGATTGGCCTTCTTCCCGCTCCGCCGATTCTTGCTCGGGCAACAGCGGTGGGGCGGTCTCGTCATTGCCTTGATCCTTTTGATTATCGGATCGATAGCCGGGATTTCTGGTCAGATTGAAGTTTGGGTCTACACCCCAGGTTTCAACCTTCGCCTCTTTCTCGCGCATCAACCCGAACTCGTCATCCAAACGATCATCTTCGGGTATTGGCTCCTGGCATGGGAGCGTCGAGTTGAATTTAACAATTCCACTACAGCAGCTGCCTGACCCCCCGCTCAACTCGGACCCGCCTGCATGGCCTTCCGTTCTCTCCCATCCCCCTGCATCCTCGGCTCCGCTCATCGCACCGCGGCAGGTTGGGCCGGTTAACCTCATATGTCGGGCATCCAGGAGCCAAGCATGCAGATGAGCGGAATTCCCTTCGGGATCACGGATTGGTCGTCCATCGAGCCTACGTTCCATAAGGGCGAAACCGGGACAGCCATCTGGCGCACACGCAACTTCGGCGATATCCGCGTCCGAATGGTGGAGTACACGCCCGGCTACCTGGCCGATCACTGGTGCACGAAGGGCCACATCCTGTTTTGCGTGGAAGGTGAACTCCACACGGAACTCAAAGACGGCCGCAGGTTCATCCTCTCGCCGGGCATGAACTACCAGGTCGCCGACAATGCTGAGCCGCATCGTTCCCATACTTCGACTGGCGCAAAGCTCTTCATTGTCGATTAGCGGGTCTGCCCGACTTCTCGCTAAGTTCGGACACCGCCGGTGCGGGGTGGTTTCCTCTCTCTTGGCCATGCGCGGAGCCCTCTGCCCTCGGGGAAGAGGAGGTGTGTTTACACTGGTGGGTGCTCGCAAGGACTCAGGGTGACGAACAGCTACAACGATTTCCGGGTCACCATGAAGGCCAGTGCGCCGGGACAGGTTTCCACGGCCCGAGGGAAAGGAGCCGTCGCCTCCGCTTCCCGGCAGGCTTCCGAACTGGCCATCCAGGTGCTCCAGGACGGCGGCAACGCCTTCGATGCTGCCTTCTCCACGGCCTTTGCCCTCTGCATCTACCATCCTCAGGCGGGCAATCTCGGTGGAGGGGGTTACCTCCTCTTCCAGGTTAAGGGGGGCCAGCCCAAGGTCTTCAACTACCGGGAGCAGGCTCCCAGGGGCGCCTCGCGCGAAGATTTCCTGTCGCCGGATGGTTCGCCGGATCCCGACAAGACGGCCTTCGGGCCAGCCTCCGTCTGTGTGCCCGGCACCGTCAAGGCCTTCTTCGAACTCCAGAAGCGCTACGGGAACTTGAAGGCCAGGGATCTGCTGCTGGCCGTCGCCCGGCGGGCCCAGGAGGGCGCGGTCGTCACCCAGTACGAAGCGGATTGCCTCAACCGTCTCGCCCCCAAACTCGCGGCCTCCCCCGAGGCCAGGCGGATCTATGTCCGGGCGGAACCATACCGGGCTGGCGATCTCCTGCCGAATCCGACCCTCGCGAAGACCCTGACCCTCCTGGCCCAGGAGGGGGAACAGGCCTTCTACCGGGGTCGGATCGCCGAGCAGATCGTAGCGGATCTGCAAGCCAACGGTGGGTTCATGGCCGCGGAAGATCTGGCGGAGTACGTCCTCCGGGAAGTGGATCCCATCCACGTCGAAATCGCGGGCAGACGGGTCTGGACCGTGCCACCCGAAGGGGGGGGCGCCATGCTGCTGGAGATCCTGGGCATCCTGGATCGAGCGGAATTCCGGCGCTGGGAGTTTGATAGTCCCGAGTACCACCACTACCTGGCCCAGGCCTCCAAGCTGGCCTTCATCGACCGCATGGACTACCTGGGGGATATTCCCCTCGGCACCGCATACCGGCGGCTCCTCACCCGGGAGAACTCGGATCGCCTCTTCGGGCTCATCGACCCTTCCCGGGATACACCCACGGATGCCCAGGCTACCCGGTGCCGCGAGCCGAAGGCCCCGGGGAAGAACACCACCCATTTCTCCATCATCGACGCCGCAGGCAACGCGGTCTCCAATTCCTACAGCATGAACCTCCGCTATGGCTCGAAGTGGGCCGTGGCCGGGGCCGGATTCCTGCTCAATGGCAGCATCGATTCCTTCTCCTTCATCGAGGGGAAAGAGAACTACTTCGGGGTCATCGGCAGTGAGCCGAACCTCTTCGCTCCGGGCAAGCACCCCGCCAGCAACATGGCTCCCGTGCTTGTGACCTCGGGCGTTGCCGTGGACATGCTGCTGGGCACGCCTGGGGGACCTACCATTCCCACCACTTTGGCGAACATCCTCCTGGCCAGCCTGCTCCATGGCGTGCCACCAGAAACCTCGATTAGCGCCAGCCGCTTGCACCACCAGGGCTGGCCCGATGCCCTGACCCATGAGCCTGGCTTCGACCGGCCCGAGCTGCTCTCCGCCCTGGCCGGGATGGGCTACACCCTCAAGGACAAGCAGGAACTCATCTCGGATGTGCAGGGCGTCTTCAGTCGCGGCGGCCAGTACCTGGCCGTCAGTGACTACCGCCGGGAAGGGCAGGCCAAGGCGTACCCCGGCTGAACCGTCCTCAACGGTCTTTCACCATCGGCACGAACCGCACCGGCAACACGGCCTGGGTCTCCATGCCTTCCGGGTGCTTGCGCAGCAGGTAGAGTTCCTGGGCTCCTCCGGTGGGACCCACTGGCACGATCATCCGGCCGCCCACTTTCAACTGATCCACCAGGGTCCGTGGGACCCGCTCGGGCGCGCAGGTGACGATGATGGCATCAAAGGGCGCGGCTTCGGGCCAGCCGAGGGCACCATCGCCGACCCGTACCCTCACATTCCCATAGCCCAGTCGCTTCAGGTCGGCTTTGGCCCGAAGAGCCAGGGGTTCCACGATCTCGATGCTGAAGACCTCGGCCACCAGGCCCGACAGCACCGCCGCCTGGTAGCCGGAGCCCGTGCCGATCTCCAGGACGCGGTCCTCGGGCTTCGGATCCAGTGCCGCGGTCATGAAAGCCACGATGTAGGGCTGGGAGATGGTCTGGCCGTGCCCGATGGGCAGGGGCCCGTCCTCGTAGGCCAAGGGGCGCTGGGAGGCGGGCATGAATTCATGACGGGGCACCCGGGCCATGGCCGCGAGCACCCGGTCGTCCTTGACGCCGCGAGCTGCGATCTGATCGCGCACCATGCGCTTTCGGGCGGCCTCGTAGACCATCATCTCCGGGCCACCCGGCGGTGTGGATGCTGAGTCGCAGCCCCCGATCATGAGCATCAAGGCCACTCCCAGATGCCATCGCATGGGTACGAGGATAGGTCCTTCCTCGTCCTGCGCCACCGCGCCGGCAGGGCGCACTTCAGAGAAACGCCGCCGGGACCTGATCCCCTTCAGGGCGCCGGGTCGGTTTTCCCAGCCGGATGAATCCGGGCCCGGAAGCCATCCACGGGACCTGTTTCTGGCAGCAGGGACGGATCGGTCACGGGAGCGTTCAGCAAGTAGAGATCCAGGACATCACCGGTCGCGAGGCGGGCCTCGGCGTACCACTGGACGAGGGGACTTCCGCGATCCCCGACGGCCTGGACCTTCAGCACCTCGATGACAGTCGCAGTGCGCCGTAGAAGCACGACCTGGGGGCCCCGGTGCGCGGTGATCGTCACGCGGGTGCTCCCATCGGATTGAGGCACCAGGATCCAGGTGGGAGCGCTGTGGATCGTCGGAGCATCCGGTCGGCCGGGGGCGTTGGTCCTGGCCTTGGCTTTCGCGGCCGGAGGAATCGGGGCCACGGATCCGACCACCTCCCTCGAGGCGGTACCGATGGGTTCGGGGACCTCGGCCTTCCTGGCTACCTTGTCCTGGGCCTCCGCCCTTCCGGATTCAGCCTGAACGCTCATCCTGGCCGCACCCTCCATGGCGGAGGCCGAAGCACCCGTGGCGGAGGGGGCCACGAATCGCTGAGGCGCGGAGGCTGGGGCTGGGGGTACTGGCGCCTCCCGAACGGAGGAGGGCCTGGCGGTTGCCTTCGGTGGGGCGGCCGACGCGTTCTTCCCGGCCATGGTCTTGGGAGCCTGGGACGTGGGGGGTGCCAGGGCGGCCCCGGCCGGTGGTGGCTTGGCGGCCTCCTGTCGCGGCGAGGGCGGAACCGGCCCGGGGCTGTGCAGGTAGGCCAGACCCGCGGTGGCCGCCACCATCAGACCGGCCGCGGCGCCGATCAATCCGGGGCGGCGCCAGAAGGGGACGATCTTCGGAGGAGCTGCCAGGGAAAGCGTCGCGAGCAGCTGATCCTTCGCCGCAGGATCCGACAGCAACTCGCGCAGCGCCTCCTCGCCCATCAGCGCATCAAACAGATCCTGGCGCTCCAGGGCCGCGGCGAACAGGATCTGGCGCTCCGCCTCGGAGAGGGTTCCCGTGGCGTAGCCGCCCAGCAGTTTCTCGGCCTCCATCGGTTTCACGGCGCTCCCCTTCCGCCAGAGCCTTCCCAGCTCCCGCCCAGGGATTCGAGCAGCTGCTTCCGGCAGCGATGGTCCCAGGTGTAGATGGTGTTGAGGCTGGCCGCGCCCATCAGCCCCTGGATCTCCGGGAAGCTACGGCCCTGCAGCTTGAGGCGGAACAGCTCCCGGCAGTGCTCTCCCAGGCGGGAGATGCCGCCCAGGAGCCGGGCCAGCAGTTCCTTCCGCTCCAGGACCGCCGCGGGATCCGGGGCGTCCGAAACCGGCGGGAACTGGTCTACGTCCACAGCGTCGTACTCGCCCCGGCGGGCTGCCCTGCGGCGGTGAGCCGCCAGCTTGAAGCGCAGGATCCGGAAGGCCAGGGGGACGAGGTCCTCCATCCGGTCGAGATGCCCGTACTTCTCGTGGAGCAGCACCAGCACCTCCTGCGCCAGGTCCTCCGCATGGGCGCCTGCAGAACGGGATGCCGCGAAGGCCACGATCCTTTCACGCAACCGCGCGAGGATACCGGCGCGTGCCTCCACGGCCAGACCCTCCCCCAGGGGGATCGGCAGCGCAGTGGTCGGCGGAAGGTCGGGGTCCATGGAATTTGGGCGTGAATTCCATCCTGACATCGAATGGTGGCCTGGCTCACGCGATAGACTTGGGTATGTCCGAACGCCTGATTCTTCTGACCAACGACGATGGCCTCTGGGCGCCGGGACTGGCGACCTTGGCCCGGGCCGCTTCCCCCTTCGGCCGCGTGGTCACGGTGGCCCCGGACCGCAACCGCTCGGCCATCTCCTCGGCCCTGAGCCTGCACAACATCCTCCGTCTGAACAAGGTGGGGCCGGATCGTTTCGCCTGTGACGGCACCCCCGTGGATTGCGTGCTGCTGGCTGTCTGTGAAGTGCTGGGCCAGAAGCCCGACTGGGTGCTGTCGGGCGTCAACCACGGGTTCAACCTCGGCGAGGACGTGTTCTATTCAGGCACCGTGGGCGCCGCCTTCGAGGGCCGTCTCCAGGGCTCGCGGGCCGCGGCCTTCTCCATCCATCCCGGCGGATCGCTGGCCCTGGCGGAGCCCTGGGTCGCCAGATTTCTGGAGCGCTGGGAGGCCATGGACCTGCCCTCCAACCGCATCTGGAATGTGAACCTGCCCGAGGGCGAACCCAGGGGATTCCGGCTCACCAGCCAGGACAGCCGCGCCTACCATGACCTGGTGGAGCGCCGCGTCGATCCCCGCAATACGCCCTACTTCTGGATCGGCGGCGACGCCGGCCCCACCTATGCCAAGGCCCCCGGCAGCGATGCCGAGGCGATTTTCCATGGCTTCACCAGCGTGACGCCCCTGCGCATCGACCTGGGATGTCCCGAGACCCTGGCACGGCAGGTTGACTTCAACACGGCCTTCAACGGGTAGCCTCATGCGCGCCTCCTTCCGAGTCCACGGTGATGTACAGGGCGTGGGTTACCGTCGTTTCGTGGTGCGGGTGGCCCAGGACCTTGACCTGGCAGGATGGGTCCGGAACGAACCCGATGGCAGCGTGGCCGGTGAGGCCGAGGGACCCGAAGCCACGCTCGAGGCCTTCCGGGGCAGGTTGGCCCTGGGCCCAGCCTTCGCCGCCGTTTCACGGCTGGACTGGAGCGGCCCGGATATGCGATCCTCCCTTCCCCATCCATTCGAGATCCGCAGGTAGCCATGGCCCTTCCCGCCCCCCTCAGCTCCTATGTCCGCGAGGTGCCGGACTTCCCGCAACCGGGAATCCTCTTCCGCGACATCACCCCCCTGCTGGCCAACGCCGAGGCCTTCAGTGAGGCCGTGGAGGCCATGGCCCAGCCAGTACTCACGCTCCAGCCCACCCATGTGCTGGGTCTGGAATCCCGTGGCTTCATCTTCGGCAGCGCCCTCGCCCAGAAACTGGGCGTGGGCTTCGTGCCCGCCCGCAAGCCCGGCAAGCTGCCCATGGCCACCCACCGGGAAGCCTACGGCCTGGAATACGGGTCGGACGCCCTGGAGATTCACGCGGACGCTTTCAAGGCAGGCGACCGGGTGCTCATCGTGGACGACGTCATGGCCACCGGCGGCACCGCCGCGGCCGCCCAGCGCCTGGTGCAGCGCACCGGCGCCCAGGCCGTGGCCCTGACGGTCTTCATCGAGCTGACCTCCCTCCCGGGCCGGGAGAAGGTCGAGGGCCTGCCCGTCTTCAGCGTGCTCCGGTACTGAGCCCGTCTTTGGAAGCCACCGCCAAGCCCATCTCCGCCAGGCTGGCGCGGATGCCAGCTCCGGGCTGCCCGTAGCGGGGCGTCCATCCCAGCTCCTGCATGCGTCGGCTCGTGACCCGGCGGGCTTCACGCAGGAATGACAGCAGCCCCGGACTCAGGACCCGCTGGGCCTCGGCCCAGGTGATCCGGGGCGGAGCGGAAAGCCCGGCCAGGCTCGCCACGCGAGCCATGAAATCCGCCATGCTCTCCGGCAGGCCGTCGGTGAGGTTGAACACGCCCTCCACGGGCCGTTCCAGTCCCGCCAAACAGGCGTCCACCAGGTCGTCCACATGGATCCGGTTGCCGGGACCCGAGTCCTCTGCCCGCAGCACCGGTTCAAGGCGTTGTAGTCGGTCCAGGGGCAGGCGGTAGGGCCCGTAGATGGCTGGCACCCGGAGCAGCACGCAGCGCACGGACCGGTCCTGGCACCACTGGGTCACGCGCCACTCGGCATCCAGCCGTTGCCGGGAGCGGTCCTCCCGTGGTGCCGTGGGACTGTCCTCATCCACCGGGCCCCCGCCCGTGTCGCCATACACGCCCGTCGTGCTGAAGTACACGAAGGCCTCCGGGTGAGCGGCCCCCAGTACACCCAGGAAGCGCGCAAGACGGAGATCCTCCGTTCCCGTTCCCGATGGAGGCGCGAGATAGACCAGCGCATCCAGGTCCGGGGGCAGGAGCCGCGGCGCAGTGGGTGCTGTCTGGTCGAGATCCAGAAGTACTGCTGGTATCCCCTGGCGGCGGAGGTCCTCCGCCGCTGCCGCCCTGCGGACCAAGGCCAACACTGGTCCTGCACTCAACCTGCGACGGGCCAGGCGCGACCCCACATAGCCGCAGCCTGCGATGAGCCAGGTTCCTCGGCAGAGCGTGGGATGGTTCTCCATCCGGCCAGCATACGCTCCGGCATGAGAGCCTGTTCTCAGGGGTCCGCCCCGAACACAACGGAGTGCTCGTGTCCCCGCTCGTCAAGCTCGTCCTGCTCGCCTGGCTCGTGCTGGGCCCCGTGGGACTTTGGCTGCGGAGTCGCCGTCGGCGTCGGATCTGATCAGGCCTTTGCGGCTTTCGGGAGTACCAGGCTGAATCGGCTGCCGGGTTCCAGGGGCTGGTAGCGGGCTTCGCCCCCATGATCCTGGGCGATGCGGCGGACGATGGCGAGACCGAGGCCGGTGCCCTTCCGTTTCGTGGAGAAGTAGGGCTCGAAGAGCCGCGCGCGATCCTCTTCCGGCACGCCCACACCGCCATCCACCACGTCGAAACGCAAAGCCTCGCCCTCCACGGACAAGGACAGCCGGATCGAGCCCCTGCCTTCCACGGCGGCCAAGGCGTTATCCACGTAGTTGATGAGCGCCCGCTTCACCATGTCGCCATCCCACAGCGCCGAAACCGGCGCGTCGGGCAGGATGAGCGCCCATCGGATCTCGGGATGATTCGGCCCATAGAGCGCGGCCACCTGGCGCAGCAGATCCGCCGGATCACAGGGCGAGAATTGCGGGACGGGCAGGCGCGCGAAGCGGCTGAAGCTGTCCACGAGCCGCGACAGGCTGGACACTTCCGCGAGGATGGTCTCGGCCCCTTCCTGAACGGAGGCGGAATCAAGCCGGCCTTCGCGGTTGCGGCGCAACAGGCGCTGGGCCGTGAGCTGAATGGGCGTCAGCGGATTCTTCACCTCGTGGGCCATGCGCCGCGCCACCTCCTGCCAGGCGGCCCGCTTTTCCGCCTGGGCGAGCAGGGAGAGATCCTCCAGCACCGCCAGCACACCACCACCCTGGATCGGTTCGAGGATGGCGCGCACGGGCCGGCCCTCGCCTTCGCCGCCCAGCCGCAGTTCCTCCTGGACGCCCCGCCCGGATTCCCGCACGGCCGCCAGCAACTCCGGCAGGCGGCCCAGGCGAGGCAGGGAGGCCATGGCCGCCCACCGGGTCTCGGAAGGATCGAAGCCTTCCAGGCCCATCCAGGCGCGCGCCGCGGCATTGAAAGTGCGCAGTTCGCCGTCGGGTCGCCAGCTCATGACGCCCACGGGCAGCGCCGCCAGCAGCTGATCCAGGTAGGCCCGCTGCTGTTCCAGGCGGCTGGCCTGAGCCTCGATGGCCACCCGGTTGGTTTTTAGGTCGCGGGTCATGGCGTTGAACGTGCGGGCCAGGAAGGCCAGCTCATCTTCACCCATCTCCGGCAGCTGCACCTCCAGATCGCCAGCGCCAACGCGCTGGGCAGCCTTGGCCAGGGCCCGGATGGGCTCGCTCAGGGATTTTGCCAGGGCCAGCCCGGACCACACGGCGAAGAACAACGTGAGCATCGTCAGGAACAGGAAGGTGTTCTGGGGCAGGGTCTCGAGCATGTCCCGGTTCGCGCGGATCTGCTGACTCTCCCGGAACCGTTGTTCCAGGGCCAGTACCCGGTCGAGGGTTTCCCTCGGCATGAACACACCCACGGCCCAAAGGCCATCGCCGCGAGGCACGGCCCGCAACAGCCAGAGTCCATCCCGGGATTCCTGCTGGCTGTCTCCAACCAGGGCGCTCAGATCTGGTGGCGGCAGTCCGGGACCGAGATCCAGGGCCTTCACGCTCCCTTCAGAACGCACGCCAAGGGAGGCCACCATATCCAGGCCCGAGGCCACCCGGATCGCCGGGGCCTCGGCGGAGGCGGAAGCTCCCAGACGCACCGCCCCAAAGTCCAGGCGCCAGTGGGCCGCCGCGCGAAGATCCTCGGCCAGCTTTTGGCCGTCGCGAATGGTGACTTCGGTCTCGGGACTGAACCAGCGCTCCACGTTCTTGTTGATGAATTTCCGACCCACCATGAAGAGGATCAGGCTCGGCACGATGCCCACGATGAACAGGGTCAGCACCATGCGGGTGCGCAGGCGGGAGCCCAGGATGCCGCTCTTGCGT
>CAIXHJ010000066.1 GCA_903919165.1 uncultured Holophagaceae bacterium | reverse complement strand
GGTCGTGGTAAGTCAGGTCCACGTCCACGGCCTGTTCCAGCTTGAGCCTGCCTTCGGCAATCAGCTTGGCCACCAGCTCGGTGCCGTGCACCACCTCGAAGGCCCCGCCGAAGGAGGGATACTCGTTCTTCAGCGTGTTGAGGCAGTGGGGGCAGTTGGTGATGATCTTCTTCACCCCGTGGCCCTTGAGGAGCTCCACATTGGTTTCCGTGGCCGTCTGGAAGAGGTACTCGTTCCCCAGGCGCCGGGCGGATTCGCAGGTGCAGCTCTCCTCGGTGCCGAGGATGGCGAAGGAGACCTTGGCCGCCTTCAGCAGCTTCACCAGGGACTGGGAGACCTTCTGCCCGGCCGCGTCGTAGGAACCGGCGCAGCCCACCCAGAACAGGTACTCCACCTCCGGGCTCTCGGCCATGGTGGGCACTGCGAGGCCTGCGGCCCACTTGGCGCGGTCGGCCTGCGCGAAGTTCCACGGGTTGCCCTGGCGCTCCATGCCCTTGAAGGCGGTCTGCGCTTCCGCGGGGAAGTTGCTCTCCTCCAGCGTGAGGTAGCGGCGCATGCCCACGAGCTTGTCCACGAAGGTGATCTGCAGGGGGCAGGCCCACTCGCAGTAGCCGCAGCTGGTGCAGGCCCAGATGGTGTCCTGGCTGATCCAGCCTTCGAGCTGGGCCTTGCTCCAGGGGGCGTGCTCCTCGTCGCGCTTCCACACAGAACCCTCGGGCACGGGGCCGCCGATGAGCATGCGGTCCTCGGGCACGGGCTTGTCCTGGCCCATCTGATCGAGGGGCGTGGCTTTCAGGTAATCGCGCAAGTCATTGCCGAAATCCTTCGGGCGGAGCGGCTTGCCCGTGAGGGTGGTGGGGCAGTTCTCCAAGCAGCGGCCACACTCTACGCAGGTGTAGAAGTCCAGCATCTGCTTCCAGGTGAAATCCTGGATCCGGTTGATGCCGAAGTGCTCGGCTTCGAGATCCATGGGCTTGAGGTTCTTGTTCGGCTCCAGGTCGCGGAAGTAGATGTTGAAGACCGAGGTGAACACATGGAAGTGCTTGGAGTAGGGCAGGAAGTTGGCGAAGGTGTAGAGGATCGCCAGGTGCAGCCACCACATGGTCTTGAAGAGGACGAGCAAGCCGCTCTGGCTCAGTCCCACCAGCCACCCGGCGACCATGGTCCCCGCCGGTGACCAGGGCGCCCAGGTCGGATGATTCATGGCCACGAAAGCACCGTCCGCCAGCAGATCCGTGACCATCAGGCTGCCGATGAGGCTCAGAGTGGCCCAGGCATCCCAGGAATTCTCTAGGCGCCAGGGCCTGATCACCAGGCGCCGGAAGGCGGAGAGGCCAAGGCCCAGCAGCACCAGGATCTCGAAGAGGTCCTTGGTGGCCTGATAGCCCTGACCGAAGCCGCCCAGTGCCTCGGTCAGGTGGAAGGCGGGGAAGAGTCCCTCGATGATGAGTCCCAGCGAACGCAGACTCAGCACGCAGAACCCGTAGAAGATCAGGATGTGGTAGAGGCCCGCGTATTTGTCCCGCAGCAGCCGCTTCTGGCCCAGCACCAGAGTGAAGATGCCCTTCAGCCGTTCCCAGGGCTGGTCGAAGCGGTTGTCGGGCAGACCGGCCTTCAGCGTGGCCAGGCGCTGGCGGATGGTCCATGCGAAGAACCCGGCCGCGGCCAGGGTCATGATCCAGAACAATGCAATTTCCAAGGCCTTCATGGCGATCTCTCCTTGCGGTCATGCAGTCGACAAGGGACGGTGAGGCATCCCTTGATTCAATCACCCCATTGTCAGGTATGGCAGGCTCGAAGGCCCAGTGTAGCCGTCACCATGACAAACTGAAGGCCCGACCTGGAGTCAGTCCTGGAGTCCCCTTTGCCTCGCCCCTCCGCCCTCCGTTTTGAAGCCGCCGTGACCCGCCCTCTGTCGGTGGTGTTCCGGACCGGCGATGCCTGGGAGGGCCACGACTACACTGTGGAAGTGATCGCGGTACGCCAGGGACTGGATGGCTTCGATGTGGTGGTGGACTTCCGGGATCTGGAGGCCGCCCTGGATCGCAGCCTGGCACCCCTGCAGGGACAGCTGCTCTCGGACCTGGGCCTGGACGGCCCCCTGGCCCTGGCCCAGCGACTGCTGGCCGAACTCGGCCCCTTCGTCCCGGCCCCGGCCCGCCTGAAGGAAGTGGCGTTGACGGATGGGAGGGGACGGCGGATGGCTGTCCGGCTGTAGGAAATTGGGCTGTAGGCTGTAGGTTCAAGTCGAATGCGGGCCTCTGGCCCGCGCATCGTTCCCACGCCCCACAGCCTATAGCCCACAGCCCATCATGCGTCCCTCGATCCCGCTGGTCGCCCTGACCCTGGCCCTCTCCCCGCTCATGGTGGTGCATCCCGTGCGCGTGTCCGGTCACAGCATGGAACCGGCCCTGATGGACGATGACCTGCGCTGGGCCCTACGGACCTGGGCCAGCCACAGGCCGCGGCGCGGCGAGATCTGGGTGGTGGAGGGACCTCAGGGTTCTTCCGTGAAACGAGTGGTGGGCGTTCCCGGCGACTCCGTGACCTGGCACGGCCCGGACCTCTGGATCAACGGTCAGTGGCTTGGTGAACCATGGGTCGTCCATCCCGAACACAATGGGGCCGGGCAGCAAGCCTGTGGAAACGGCTACCTGGTCCTGGGCGACAACCGGCCCGCGAGCCAGGATGGGCGTGCTTGGGGGCCGGTGGCGATGAAGGCCATGCGGGGACGGATCCTTTGAAAACAATCGCCAACCACCTTCTATCCCGGAAGAGGAGGATCCATGGATCGAACTGAGCACGACCCCCGCACCGCCGAAACCCTTGCCGCGGTGGAGCGATTCAACGAGGCGTTCAATCGCCAGGATGTCGAAGGCGTGATGGCCGCCATGACGGGCGACTGCGTCTTCGAGAACACGAGCCCCTTCCCGGACGGGACGCGATTCGAAGGCCAGGCGGCGGTTCGCGGATTCTGGGAGCGCTTCTTCCAGAACTCCCCCACCGCAACGTTCGATGCGGAGGACGTCTTCGCTACTGGGGACCGCTGCACCGTGCGATGGATCTACCGGAAAACCAAGGATGGCCAGCCCTGGCACATCCGCGGTGTAGACGTGTTCCTGGTCCGGGACGGGAAGGTCGCGGAGAAGCATTCCTATGTGAAAGGCTGACTGGGTTCCCACCCATGGAGCACGGGGTCACGGACACGCCTATAGACACCTGCTCGTGCACGGACTTGGTCCGGCTCGTGGCCATAACCGTGGCCTTGGGCCGTGGCCGCAACCGGCGTCGTCTACCTGGCCCCTGGTGATAATCAGCCCGAAAGCCAGGAAACAGAGCAAGAGAGGGTGCTGTGGGGATTGCGGCACCTAAAATAAACACCCTCGGGCCCTCTCCCGACCGGTCTCAGGCCTCGTGCCGGTCCTCCAGGACCGCGGAGAGCGCCTCGTGGACCTGATCGATCCAGATGATCTGGAGGCGGTCCCGGGCCGCCGGGGGGATCTCTTCCAGTTCCTTACGGTTGCGGGACGGCAGCAGCACCGTGGTGATGCCGGCGCGCAGGGCCGCCAGCACCTTCTCCTTGATCCCGCCGACCGGCAGGACCAGCCCCCGCAGGGAGATCTCCCCGGTCATGGCCGCATCGCTGCGCACTGGGCGGCCCGTGAATAGCGAGACCAGCGCCACGAACATGGCTAGGCCGGCACTCGGCCCGTCCTTCGGCGTCGCTCCCGCGGGCACGTGGATATGGACATCGAGCTGTTCGAAGTCCTGGTCCGCCACGCCCAGCTCTCTCAGGCGGCCCTTCATGAGGGACAGCGCAGCCTGGGCGCTCTCCTTCATCACCTCGCCCAGCTGGCCGGTCAGGAGGAGCTTGCCGCTGCCGGGCACTCGACTCGCCTCGATGAACAGGATGTCCCCGCCCACGGGTGTCCAGGCCAGCCCCGTGGCCACTCCCGGCATTCCAGAATGCATGATGGTTTCCGACTCGAAGCGGCGCGGACCCAGGATCTCCCCCAGATCATCCGGTCCCACCCGGGAGGCTTCGGTGACCCCCTCGGCGACCCCCATGGCGACATGGCGGAGTACGGACCCGATTTCCCGCTCCATGTTGCGCACACCGGCCTCACGGGTGTAGTCACGGACGATGGTGATGAGAGCTGCCTCCTCGATGGTGCACTGATGGGCCGTCAGTCCATTGGCCGTGAGCTGCCGTGGCACCAGGTAGCGGCGGGCGATCTCGAGCTTTTCCTCCTCGGTGTAGCCCGGAAGCGGGATCACTTCCATGCGGTCCCGGAGGGGGCTTGGGATGGTGTCCAGCAGGTTGGCGGTACCGATGAACATTACATGCGACAGATCGAAGGGGAGGCCGAGATAATTGTCACGGAAGGTTGCGTTCTGTTCCGGATCCAGGGCCTCCAGCAGTGCCGAGGCCGGATCGCCGTGGAAACCGCCGGCGCCAAGCTTGTCCATTTCGTCCAGCATGAACACCGGGTTGCGTGTGCCCGCACTGTGAATGCCCTGGATAATGCTGCCCGGCAGAGCGCCGATGTAGGTGCGCCGATGGCCGCGGATCTCCGCCTCATCATGGACGCCGCCGAGACTGGCGTGCACGAACTTCCGCCCAGTGGCATGGGCGATGCTCTGTCCGAGGGATGTCTTTCCCACCCCAGGCGGGCCGACGAAGCAGAGGATGGGGCTCTTCCCGCCGGGATTGAGCTTGCGCACCGCCAAATATTCGAGCATGCGCTTCTTGATCTTCTCCAGGCCGAAATGATCCTCGTCGAGAATTTTTCGGGCCTCGGCAATGTCAATGCCCGCCTCGCTCTCTAGAGACCAGGGCAGCTCGGTCAGCCAGTCCAGGTAGGTGCGGACCATGGAGTATTCCCCCGCCGAATCCGGCATGCGCTGTAGGCGCTTGAGCTCTTTGCGGGCCTGTTTCTCCACCTCCGCCGGCATCTTCGCTTCGGCGATCGCCTTGGCGACTTCCTCCAGTTCCGCCACGGTCTCGTCGGTATCCCCAAGCTCCTTCTGGATCTGTTTCAGCTGCTCGCGGAGGAGGAATTCCCGCTGCCGCGCATCCACGGCTTCCCGGGTCTGCTCCGTGATCTTGCGGGACATGCGCATGACTTCAAGGATGTGGGCCATCCGTCCAAGCACCTTGTCCAGCCGCTCACGCACATCGAAGGTTTCGAGGATTTCCTGCTTTTCCTGGGGCTTGAGGTCCATGAGACCAGTCACCAGGTCGGCGGCGGCTCCCGGTGAATTGAGCTGTTGAATGGCGTTGAGCAGATCCAGGGGTGGGATGGGGAGCGCTTCTGCGTATTCCTGCACCTGCTGGCGCAGGGTGACGAGCCGGGCCTCCAGGGCGCTGGACAAGGTCTCGTCCTCGTGTATCCGGACGATGCGGGCGACAGGAAAGGGCCAACCTTCCAGGAATTCGTTGACCCGGAAGCGGCTTTCGCCCTGGCAGACGAGATGGTGCGAGCCATCGGGAGTCGTGATGTAGCGAAGAATCTGCGCCAAGGTTCCCACCCGGTACAATTCACCGGGGCCAGGCTCGTCATCGGCCGCATTCTGCTGAAGCAGGAATCCCAAAGGCCGCTCCGCCTTGATGGCGTCTTGCGCCGCCGTCATGGACTGCTCGCGACCGATGGTGACCGCGGTAACCATGCCTGGGAACAGCGCGAAGTTGCGCACAGGGATGACAGCCACCGCGTCGTTCGGAATCGGGTGGCTCACCCGCGGTTCCAGGCCCGCTGGACCCGCAGATACGGGGTCGGTCCGGGGATCAGGGTTTGCACTCATGGGTATTTCGGCTTTCGAAAAGCGAGGAACAGGCAGCCGTTGCACAGTTCTGTCCGGGTGGATTCAAGCCCTGACGGCAGGCCTTCGATTCGGCGCTCGAAGTGGCCATAGGGGATTTCCATGCGGTGGATGGAACCGGCGCGGCCTTCCCAGGGGACGGGACGGTCCCCACTGATCACCAGCACCTTATCGTCCGTACGCACCTTCAGGCTGTCGGCGCTGACACCAGGCAGCGCCACCACGATGTGGAGGGCGCCATTGGATTCGTAGATGTCCACCGGCGGTTCCCAGGCCGGACGCCGAGAGGGTGATTGGCCAAGGTGGAAAAACTGTTTTTGCAGGCGTTCCGCTTCTGCAAGCACCTCGAGGGCGCGGGTCCACATCCAGGTTCGGGGATCGACGGCTTTCATGGTGATACCCCTGTCAGTAGAAAGGATGGGGATCCGCCCAGGCTCCGCAAGGTTGGGCTACGCTGAAAGGCTGGAGTTTCGATGGACCGACTGGTGATCCAAGGTGGACATCCCCTGCGGGGGCGCATCCGGGTGTCGGGGGCGAAGAACGCCGCCCTGCCCTGCCTGGCGGCGGCGCTGCTGACGCCGGATCCCGTGGTCCTGTCCAACTTGCCGGCGGTGGCGGACATCCGCACCATGGTGAAGGTGCTGCAGGCCCTCGGCACCGAAGCTGCGCTGGAGGCCCATCCGGATGGCTTCGAGCTGACCGCGAAGCTGGCCTGCGCCGGTGGCGAGGATCCCAAGGCGCCCTACGATCTGGTGAAGACCATGCGGGCCTCCATCCTGGTGCTGGGACCTCTCCTTGCCCGTTTCGGGAAGGCCACAGTGAGCCTGCCTGGAGGATGTGCCATCGGCGCGCGACCCGTGAACCTGCACCTGGAAGCCCTGGAACGCATGGGCGCGATGATCGAAATCAGCCACGGCTACATCCATGCCTCCGTGAAGGGTCGGCTGAAGGCCATCGACCACGCCTTCGAGAAGGTGAGCGTGGGCGCCACCGAGAACATCCTCATGGCCGCAGCCCTGGCGAAAGGCACCACGGTCCTGCGGAATGCCGCCCTGGAGCCTGAAATCAGCGATCTGGCACACATGCTTGTTCAGATGGGTGCCCAGATCGAAGGTGTCGGCACGGGCACCCTCACCATCACCGGCGTGGGGAGTCTCCACGGCTGCGACTACGCCGTCATTCCCGACCGTATCGAGACTGGCACCTACCTCTGCGCCGTGGCCGCGGCTTGCGGCGACGTGGTGCTGGACCGTTGCGAGCCCGAGCACCTGCGCGCCCTGCTGGACCTGCTGGAGCGGTCGGGTTGTGTCATCACCGAACGGGAGGGCCAGGACGGCCACCAGCTCCGCATCCAGCGGGAAAGCGGCCAGAAGCTGCGTTCCAAGGACGTGACCACCCTCCCTTTCCCGGGCTTTCCCACGGACCTGCAGGCCCAGGTGATGGCTGTCATGACCCAGGCCTACGGCATCAGCGTCATCACGGAGGGCATCTTCGAGAACCGCTTCCAGCACGCCATGGAGCTGGAGCGCCTGGGCGCCAATCTGCGCACGGACGGCCACACGGCCATCGTGGCGGGCCCGGCGGAACTGACCGGCTGCACCGTCATGGCCACGGACCTCCGGGCCAGTGCCGCCCTGGTGATCGCGGGCCTCGTGGCCAGGGGCGAAACCATCGTGGACCGCATCTATCACCTGGACAGGGGTTATGCCGGCCTGGAGAAGAAGCTCCAGGGTGTCGGCGCCCAGATCGAACGGGTCGGTGGCGGCAGGGTCTAGGGACAGCTTCACCCAATCGAGAGGGAAGGACCATGACGGCGAAACCGAAACCAGGCACCCAAACAGCCCAGCGCCCCAGCGACCCCTACCAGGGCCAGGTGGTGATCAGCTGGCCCGAACTGCACCGCGATACGCGCTACCTGTCGAGGGTGCTGCACGACCTCGGGGACTGGAAGGGCATCATCGCCATCACCCGGGGCGGGCTTGTGCCCGCGGCCCTCATCGCCCGGGAATTGGAGATCCGGCTCATTGATACGGTCTGCGTGGTCAGCTACGGGGCCTCCGAAGATGGACAGGCTGAGCAGGCCCAGGGGGAATTGCGCTGGCTGAAGGGTGTCGAGGGGGATGGGGAAGGCTGGCTGCTGATCGACGACTTGGTAGATACCGGCAGGACCGCCCGGGCCGTGCGTGAGAGGCTGCCCAAGGCCCACTTCGCCACCATCTACGCCAAGCCCCTGGGCCGTCCCATCGTCGACACCTTCGTCCGGGAATTCAGGCAGGAGGAGTGGATCTACTTCCCCTGGGACATCGACTACCGCTTCGTGTCCCCCATCAAGACGCGCCAGAAGAGCTAGGCGATCCCATGAGGCGACCTCCACCCGGTCGGTGGGTTACACTGAATTTACGATCGGGGGATCCATGTTCGGCGAGATGAAGGTCTTTTCCG
>CAIXHJ010000065.1 GCA_903919165.1 uncultured Holophagaceae bacterium | reverse complement strand
TCGCTGCACTATCTCCGGGCTGTCGCCTTCGCCCAGGCTGAGAATGCCGAGGCTTCCGCCGAGAGCCTGAAAAAGGCCATGGAACTGGATGCCAATTTCGTCTTTCAGTGGCACATGGAACCCGATTTCAACTCCATACGGAAGTCACCGTTGTTCGCATTCACTGAAGGTCACTGAGACTGAACCATGGCCGACAGACTGGGCCTTGACCCCGACCAGCCGTTGAGGGTGGTTGCCCTGGGCGGTGGCACGGGCCTCGCTTCGCTCCTGCTGGCCCTCAAACGCGAGGCGGGCCGCAGCCGGGATCCATGGAACCTGACGGGCATCGTCACCGTATCCGACAATGGTGGTTCCTCCGGCCGTCTGCGGGATGAACTGGGTGGCATCCCCCCGGGGGACCTGCGCAACTGCCTGGCAGCTCTCACCCTGGAGGACTCTGCCCTCTCCGACCTGCTGAACTACCGGTTCCGGGGCGATGGAAGCCTCGCAGGGCACTCCCTCGGAAACCTGATGCTCTGGGCCCTCGCCGACCTCACGGGCGACTGGGTGCGGGCCATCCGTCAGCTCTCGGGTGTGCTGGTGACCCTGGGGCGACTGTTCCCCTCGACCGTGGTTCCGGTCACCATCTGCGCTGAGGACATGGCCGGAAAACGCTACATCGGAGAAACGGCCGTGGGATCCTGCCAGCCCCCCCTCGCGCGGCTGTGGCTGGAACCCCGAGAGGCCGAGACCTTGCCCGAAGCCGTGCTGGCCCTGCTACGGTCCGACCTGGTGATCCTCTCGCCGGGAAGCCTCTACACCTCCACCATCTCGAATCTCCTGCTCGAAGAATTGCAGGAGGCCTTGGAATCCTCGCGATCGCCGGTGATCTACGTGGCGAACCTCATGACCGAACCGGGCGAAACCGCTGGGCTGGATCTGGAGACCCACGTGGCCGCCATCTCGGCTTTCGGCCGGACACGGATCTCCGCCATCATCGCCAACGCGGCCCCCCTGGGCGCAGACATGCTCGCGAGATACCAGGTGGAGGGCGGCGAGCCGCTTCTGACCGAGGCCGACCAGATCCTGGGCATTCCGGTCTACCGGTTCCCGCTCCTGGACCCTGAGGCTCCCAAGGCCCGGCATCATCCGGACCAGCTGAACCGTGCCATCCGAGAGGTTTTGTCTTGTCTATAGGACCCTATCGGATCCATTGTGGATGCCGATAGGGTGATCAAGAGCCTGAATGGGCATTGTAAATTTTGCTGACTATTTTTTTATTACAAGAACCCCAGTAGGCTTGTTCGGGCAGGAGGCGACAGGTGGCGCTGAACGGTGATCTGGCGACCATGAGCCTGGAGGACATCTTCCAGTGGCTTGCCGTGGGCAAGAAAACGGGCGTCCTCGAGCTCAAGGGCTCCATGCATACGAAACGGGTCGCCTTTCATGAGGGCCGCATCACCAGCATCTGGTCCTCCGATCCGCGCGAATACCTAGGCCAGTACCTGCTCGCCTACAATCGCATCAGCGAGGATCAGCTGCGGGAGGCGCTCGCCACCCAGGAGGATGAACAGCAGTTACTGGGGCGGATCCTCATCAACCGGCAGCTGGTCACCGAGACTGAGATCCGTCGCATCGTGCAGCTGAAGGTGGAGGAGAGCATCTACGACACCTTCCTGTGGAGCGTCGGGAGTTTTGAATTCCAGGACGGCGCTGAGTCCCACCAGAAGTCCATGCTGCTCAGCCTGGACGTGACGGGCATCGTCCTCGAGGGCGCCCGGCGCCTGGATGACTGGAAGCGCATCCGCAGGATCATCAAGGGCGGAGACGCCGTGCTGGCGCCCATCTCAGAAGCCATCGCCGAACGCCTGCCCCTCACCCCAGAGGACGCGGACGTGCTGACGCGCCTCGACGGATTCAAGCCGGTGGACCAGCTGGTGCTGGACATGCGCATGCCCGAATACAAGATCAACAAGCTGCTCTTCGACCTCCACGAGAAAGGCCTCGTCCGCCTCCTGAACCCAGGCGGCAACCTGGGAGAGAACCCGAGCCTTCAGCTCCAGAGGGCACGGGCCCTGGTGGAGAAGCAGAAGCTCCAGGAGGCCCAGGAGGAACTGAGGCGCATCCTCCAGGATCAGCCCCGGCACCTGGACGCGAACAAGATGATGGCCGTGGTCCAGGATCTCCTCGAGGAGAAGAAGCTGGATCAGGAACTTGTCCCTGAGCTCATTTTGAGCCTGGATGAGCTGATGACCACCAACCTCGGCCCCAACGAGGCCTTCCTCGCCAGCCGCGTGAACGGCCTGTGGACCATCCGGGACATCCTTTCCATCGCGCCCTTTGAACCGAACGAGTGCCTAGGTATCTTCTCCAAGCTCCTGAAGCGTGGGATTCTCAAGGCCACAAAACCCGCCCAGGGAGGCGATCAGCTGGGAGTCCAGCGCTGAGTGTCTCTCTGTCTTTGGAGGTCTCATGCGCGTCGCCCTCTCCTTGCTCCTGATCGCCCTGCCCCTCGTCGCGGCGAAGAAGCCGACAGCCGCCCAGCTTCAGATCCAGGTGAAGCGTCTCACCGAGGAACGGGACAACCTGAAGCTGCGCCTGGCGGCCACCGAGGTCCTCCAGCAGGAGACCGCGGGCGCCAAGAAGGCCCGGGATCTCGCGCGCTCCGAAGCTGATGCGGCCCGCAAAGAGGCCGATCAGCTCCGCGCCAGCCTCAAGGAGAACCAGGGCAGCAGCGATGCCATCCTGAAAGAACTCCGGGAAGCCAAGCAGGCCACTGAGGAAGCCAAGGCCGAGACCGAGCGCCTCCGAGCCCAGAACGAATCCCTTCAGGTCAAGGCCAATTCGGTGCCCCGCGAAGGAGACCTCGTGACCCTCGGCGAGGAGATCCAGCCCGCGCGGCCCATCAACCTCAACCGCGCCACCCCCCGCCTCAAGGCCTCGAGTATCTTCTCGGCCCGGCCCAAGGGCGTGGTGGTGGTCCAGGTGCTGATCAGCGAGAAG
>CAIXHJ010000064.1 GCA_903919165.1 uncultured Holophagaceae bacterium | reverse complement strand
CGCTCTGGAGGCCGCTCAGCAGGGGTCCTCGGTGCTGGTGGTGGACCGGTTCCACGGGGGCGGGGCCACGGCCGCCAGTGGGGCCATCGTCTATGCGGGGGGTGGCACGCCATATCAGAAGGCGGCAGGGTTCGATGACACGGCCGATGAGATGTACAAGTACCTCAAGCTGGAAGTCGGTGAAGGCGTCATGTCGGACGAAACGCTGCGCCGCTTCTGCGAGGGTTCAGCTGAGGATATCCGCTGGCTGGCTGAGGCGGGCGTCCCTTTCGAGGGGTCGATGTGCCCGTTCAAGACCTCCTACCCAACTGACCTCTACTATCTCTACTTCTCCGGAAGCGAGAACAATGGCGCTTACAAGGCCAAGGCCAAGCCCGCGCCGCGCGGGCACCGCGCCAAGGGGCCGGGGATTTCGGGGCTCACGCTGTTCCATAGTCTGGAAAAGACGGTCCGCAAGAATGACAAAATCCAGGTCCGGTGCCAGACCCAGGTAACGAAGCTCATCCAGGGGGAGGATGGCCGAGTGATAGGTGTGGAAGCGCGTTCGATACCGCCGAGCTCGATCTTCCTCGGACGCTTCCATGGGGGCATTACCTGGATCAACGCCAAGCTCAATACCTACATGCCCCCGATGGCGAGCCTGCTCAATGGTTTCGCCGGTGTTATCATGAAACTGCGCGCCCGCCCCTACCGCGCCAAAGCGCGCAAGGGTGTCATCCTGGCAGCCGGCGGCTTCATCTTCAACAAGAAGAGGGTCAGTGAGTGCAACAGCCTGTTCTGCAAGGTCATGCCCTTGGGCACCTATGCCGACGACGGCTCAGGGATATCGCTGGGAGAGAGCGTGGGCGGGATCACATCGCACATGGACAAGATGGCGGCATGGACCTTCTACGTTCCGCCCGAGGCGCTGATGCAGGGTGTCCTGGTGGGCAAAGACGGCAAGCGACTCTGCAGCGAGGACCTGTACGGCGCCAAACAGGGCCAGTACATAGCCACGAAGGGCGGCGGCTATGCCTACCTCATTCTCGACAGCAAGACATTTGAGGAAGCTAAGAGCCATGTGAAGGACCAGTGCGCCATCTTCCAGAAGCTGGCCATGATGCCTATGCTGTATTTGGGCCGCAAGAAGGCGCCTTCATTCGAGAAACTGGCCAGGAAGATCGGCGTGTCAGTAGAGGGCCTCGAAGCCACGATGAAGCAATACAACGAGATTGCGAAGAGCGGCCAGCCCGATCCGCTGGGCAAGTTCCCGAAGCGTTTCGTGCCGCAGGACACGGCTCCGTTCTACGCCATGGATGTCTCCTTCCAGGGATTTTCTGCCGTATTCACGAAGGGCGGCTTGCCTGTGTCGGGCATCACTCTGGGTGGCCTGGTGGTGAACCAGAATACGGGAGAGGTGGTGAAGAAGGACGGATCCTCCATCGCGGGCCTGTATGCCGCCGGACGGAATGCCGTGGGCCTCTGCGGCAACGGCTATTTCGCCAGCGGGACGTCTATCGCGGACTGCATTTTCGCGGGCCGGCGCGCCGGCGGGCATGCGGCTAGCCGTCCGGGGAAGTAGCTGTCTTCCCGCGCAGGCTTTTCGAGTTGCAGGTGAGCGGCTTTCGTGGCGGCATTCAGGAATGAAGCCCCTCGATAGTTGTTGGATGGGTGCGAAGTCCTCTGGCGGATGCACACAGCCATGAAGATTCTCGTCATCAATTGCGGCAGTTCGTCGGTCAAGTACCACCTTCATGACGTTAGCCCGGACCAGGTGCTGGCCAAAGGGATCGTGGCCAGGATCGGAGAAGAAGGCTCCAGCATCAGGCACCAGGCTGGAGACACTGTGATCGAGAAGAATGTGGCGGCATCTTCTCATGGGGAGGCGTTTGAGGTCATCAGGCGGGCTCTCCTCGATCGTAAGGGCGGAGTGATATCCGGTGTTTCCGAGATATCGGCAGTCG
>CAIXHJ010000063.1 GCA_903919165.1 uncultured Holophagaceae bacterium | reverse complement strand
GCGAAGGTGCCGTCCCAGTACCGGGCGTGGTCGTGCCATTGCGCCCGGAGCTCGGCCACGTCGCGGCCCTGCTGCTCCACCCAGGTGAAGTATTTGAGGTTGTGGATCGCCTTCTTCTCGTAATAGGTGAGCTCCTTCATGTGGTCGATGGGGATCCCCGCGAGAAGCTCCATGTCCCTGTCCGCGTCGCGCTCGCGGTAGTCGCCCCGCTCCTGGGTGAGCTCCGTGAGCCGGGATCGGTAGAGGTCCATGGAGTCGGTCGCCACCGTGACCACCCAGTCGGAGGAAGTCAGCTCCAGGTACTTGGCGAACTTCACCGCCGCGATGAGGTTGCCCAGGCCGGAGATCCCCAGCAGGTCGAGGCGACCGGCGATCTCCCCGGGGACGCCGGCGGCGGTGAGCGCCGTCCTGCCCAAGCCCTCGTTGAAGAGCCGGATTAATCGGATAGGAGCCTCGTCGTCCACGGCGATGACGAAGTCGGTGTTCTTGCAGTCGTGCACCCAGGGCACGTGCTTGTCCCCGATCCCCTCGATGCGGTGGTCGCCAAAACCGTTCATCAGCAGGGTGGGACACTGCAGGGCCTCGGCCACGGCCAGCTTGGCCCCCGGGAATCTTTCCTTGAGATAGTAGCCGGCGCCCAGCGTCCCGGCCGAGCCGGAGGATCCCACGAAGCCGGCCACGCGATCGCCGGGCTTCAGATGCCCTCGCAGGGCCTCCTCGGCGGCGCTGCCCGTGACCGTGTAGTGCCACAGCGGGTTCCCCATCTTCTCGAACTGGTTGAAGATCATGAGGTCCTGACCCGACGCCTTGAGCTCCCAGCACTTGTCGAAAATCTCCTTGACGTTGGACTCGCAGCCGGGCGTGGCAATCACCTCGCCGGCGATCTGGCGGAGCCACTCGAAGCGCTCCCGCGACATGCCCTGGGGCAGGATGGCGATGGCCTGGCAGGCCAGCAGGGCCGAGATGTAGGCCCCGCCGCGGCAGAAGTTGCCGGTGGAGGGCCAGACGGCCTTGGTGGTCAGGGGGTTGAACTGGCCGGTGACCAGACGCGGCGCGAGGCACCCGAAGGTGGCCCCAACCTTGTGGGCGCCGGTGGGAAAGTAGCGCCCCACCAGGACCAGGATGTTGGCCGGGCAGCCGGTGAGCGTCGTGGGGAGCACGATGTGGTTGACGCCCCCGAAGAGGCCGCCCTGCTCCTTCGGCTGGTTCTTCCAGGTGATGCGGTAGAGGTTGGCCGGGTGAACGGCCCACAGACCGATCGTGGCCAGGACCTTCCGGATCGATTCCGGCACCAGACTCGGGTCCCGCATCATGGCGAAGGTGGGCAGCGTGATGCCCTTGTCCCGACAGTACGTGATCGTGCTCTTTAGCACCTTCTGATTCACTGTGAGATCCAACACCGCTCTCACCCCTCCTCTGCTCAGGATACTGAAAAACCCGTTTTCGCCCAGGCTGCTCAAATGGGCCTTTTTCAGCAGCCTGCTACATCACCACGCCGCCGTCCACGTGCAGGGCCTG
>CAIXHJ010000062.1 GCA_903919165.1 uncultured Holophagaceae bacterium | reverse complement strand
GAGGCCTTGGTGCTGGCGGCGAGGAGCGCCGTCTCCCGGTCGCATTCCGCCATGCCCGGGGTCTTGCCTTCGAATTGAATGGTGTGCATCAGATGGCCTGCCCGCCTCGTTCGCCGGTGCGGATGCGGATGCATTCCTTCAAGTCCTGGACGAAGATCTTGCCGTCGCCCACAGCACCCTCTCCATGCCGCGCGGTGCGGACGATGGTGTCCACGGTGACGTCCTCGAAGGCATCGTTGCAGGCGATGGTGATCTGCACCTTGGGGATCAGGTTGGGCACGACTTTCTTGCCGCGCTGGACCACGATCTCCTGCTGGCGGCCATGGCCACTGACCCGGGTGACGGTGATGCGCTCGATCTCCGCTTCGATCAGGGCCTCCCGAACCTCGTCGAGCTTCTCTTCAGGGATGATGGCTGTGATCAGTTTCATCGGATCCTCTCAGTTCAGGTTGTTGAGGCCGTAGGCGCGCTCGCCATGGATGTCGTGGTCGAGGCCGGTCTTTTCCACGGCTTCGCTCACCCGGAGACCCACGAACTTCTCCACCAAGTACGCGATGAGGAGCGTCATGCACACGGAAAAGACGATCGTGGTACCCACTGCAAAGGCCTGGACCTTCAGCTGGGAGAGGATGCCCCACCCCGGGGCCTTGGCCGCCGCATCAGCCCACCAGGAGTCCCGGATGAAGAAGGTGAGACCCAGGGCCCCGATGATGCCGCCGGTCCCGTGAATTCCGAAGGCGTCCAGGGAGTCGTCGTAGCCCAGGCGGTTCTTCAAGACGATCATGCCGAAACAGCCGCAGGCGGCGATGGCTCCGAGAGCGATGGCGCCACCCACCTGCACCACCCCAGCAGCCGGCGTGATGACCACCAGGCCCGCCAGGATCCCCGAGGCCATGCCCAGGCTGGTGGGCTTGTCGTCCCGGATCGTCTCGATGAGCACCCAGGTGAGCGCCCCGGTGGCCGCGGCCACCTGGGTCACGGTGAGAGCCCGGGCGGTGTCGAGATTCGAGGCGATGGAGGAGCCCGCATTGAATCCGAACCAGCCGACCCAGAGCAGCCCCGCGCCGATGAGCGTAAAGGTGAGGTTGTTGGGGGCCATGGCCGTCTTGGGATACCCGTGGCGGGCTCCCAGATACAAAGCCAGCGCGAGGCCCGCGACGCCCGAGGAGATGTGGACGACGGTGCCGCCCGCGAAGTCGATGGCGCCCTTGGCACCGAGGTTGGAGAAGTAGCCATCCGAGGCCCACACCCAGTGGCAGAGCGGACAGTAGACGAAGATTACCCAGAGCGTAATGAAGGCCACCCAGCCGCGGAAGGAGATCCGCTCGGCCACCGCCCCGGCGATCAGGGCCGGCGTGATGATGGCGAACTTGCCCTGGAACATGGCAAAGGCGTACTCCGGCACACCGGCCGGAAGGATGGTGTGATCGATGCTGCGGAGCAGGACCAGACCGCGGCTCCAGCCGATGAGGCCCCCCAGAGCATTGGGACCGAAGGCGAGGGCGTAACCCAGCACCGCCCAGAGCACACCCACCACGGCCATGGCCGCGAAGGAGTGCATCATCGTGCCAAGCACATTCTTGGTGCGGACCAGGCCTCCGTAGAACATGGCCAGCCCGGGAACCATCAGCAGCACAAGCGTGGTGGAAGTGAGCATCCACGCGGTGGCCCCCGAATCATTCACGGGGCCGCTGCCTTGGGCAAGCAGCGGAAGGCCGGTGCAGAGGGCGGCCACACTGCCTAAGGTTCGCTTCCAGGTCATCGGATCCTCCGGAAAGGCACTTGGGGATCCTCCGATTTTGTCGAAAAAATTAATGATTCATATGCATTTCATCAAATTATTTAAAATATTGATGCGCATATAAACCAGCCCATGGGGCGGCCTTCGAGTCATCCGCTGGCGCCGCTACCAAGCGCAGCCTGCCAGAGCCCCATGGGATCGGGATGCATCAGCCATTCCGACACAAGGGCACGGCGAGTCCAGGCGCCCATGTCCAGTTCCTGGTCCAGCTGGCCGGGACCCCAGCCCGCATAACCAAGGAAGAGCCGATACCGGGCCGTCGGATCCCCCAGCAGGGCCTCCAGCAGGTCCTTGTTGTGGCTCACGAAATGCGTGAGGTCCACCACCGTGTCCTCTTCTTCGGGGAGACCTCCCTGGACCAGGAGGATGCCCCGCTGGGGGTCCACAGGACCGCCGCGCCAGGCTGTAGCCTCGTCGGATCCCCGATAGACCATGCCGCCCTCTTCGCTCACCTGGGCAAGGAGCAGGGGCAGTGGGCGATTGAGGACTACCCCCAAGGCTCCTTCCTCATCGTGCTCCACGAGCAATACGACGCCGTGCAGGAAATTGGGGTCCAGGAGCGAGGGGCTGGCTACCAAGAGGCAGGGGGCTTCGTAGGACATGATGCCGATGATGATAGCCCAGCGCACCAGATACGCTGGAAGGATGCGCGTACCCCTGCCCTCCCACCTTGGTTCCCTTCGCGAGGGAATCGCCTTCCTCCGTCGACACTCGGTTCTATCCTTGGGTCTTGCCCTGCTGGCGATGGCTCTGGCCCAGCTAGGCCCGGCCTTGGAACTGGCAGCAGGCACGGGTCCGAGCCTGGTTCTTCAGCCCATCTTCGGGTTCGCGGGTCTGCTGCCATTGGAGATGTATTTCATCCCCCGCCTCCAGGCCCAGCTGGATGCGGAAGGCATGAACACCTCCTGGAATCCCACGGCCACATGGCGCCAGACTTTCGATGCCCGGTGGCTGCGAACCTTCCTCCTCCGCCTCGGCCTCAGCCTGGCCATCGGCATCGGCCTGCTGATGTTCCTGGTGCCGGGAATCGTCGTTCTCGTTCTGTTCGGGTGGGCGCCCATGCGGATGCTGCTCCGTGGTGACGGGTTGCTGCCCGCCCTGCGGTGGAGCCAGACCGCCATGGCCCGCCACTGGCCCCGGATCGTCCAGGCGGTCCTGGCCATGATGCTGGTGGCCCTGGTCTACCAGGTAGGAGCCAGTTGGGTCCTGGACCGTCTCCTGCCAGTCACGGACCCTGATCTCGGGCCAGGGGCCCTTGTCCGCCTGAAACATCCGGCCTTCTGGTTCTTCAATCTGCTGGGTGGCGTCCTGAACCTGTGGCTCAGCTGCGCCCTACTGGCCCTGTACCAGCGGCTGGAAGCCTTGATGAAGAATCCCGTCGGGGCCTGATCAGCAGCACCCGGAGGTGTGGGCGGCGCGTCCCTCCCGGAGGCAGACCTCACAGACCCGGATCGAATGTCCGAGGCCGATGAGTTCGATGTTCGGGCTGAGCATGCCCTCCTTCACAGGCTCGTTCTTCATGAGGTCCGTGGACAGGTGGTGTCAGCGTGGTACGTCACCCAGTCCAGGACGGCATCAAGGCCTCCGTCGCGGCTTGTGGGAATTGAAAAACTCACTCTAATTAGCGTGGCAAAGTTTCAAAAGGGATGCGAGCCTCGACAGCCCCTCCGCCAGGGTGCGGCGATCTGGCGTAGAACCAATTGAGATGCGGATTCCATCTGCTGAGGAAATCCGCCCTACCGCAAGGACGTCGGAAGGCACTACCACAACCCCGGCGGCTAGTGCGCGTCTGGCGAAGTCCGCAGAACCGCCGGGCGGTGAGGTCAGCCATACGTGGGGACAGTGGGGTCCACCAAGCCAGCTGAAACCCTGGAGGTGTTTTTGGCACAGTCGATGACGTGCAGCCAGTTCGAGCCGCTGGGCCAGCAGACGCCGCCAGGCGGTGCCATCGTTCAGCCAAAGTGTCGCTAACGCCATGGTCAACGCCGAAACGTACCAGGTGGTGTGATGCTCATCATCGCGCATCCGATCACGCAGGCTAGCGGGGAGAACGAGGTAGCCGATGCGGAGTCCCGGAGCGACAGTCTTCGACAGGCCAGTGAGGTAGAGCACTCGCTCCGGAGCCAGTGTCATTAAGGCGGGAGGAGCGTCCACTGGGAGCAGTCCGTACACATCCTCTTCCACCAGCATGACGTCCCACTTCCTGGCGATCTCCACGATCATTCGACGTCGCTGTATTCCCATGGTTGCCGTAGTGGGATTGTGCAGCGTCGGTGAGACCACAGCGACGCGTAACCCGCTTCGGCATGCTAATTCAAATGACTCGGGCCGGAGCCCTTCCCCATCCATGGATACAGGATGGAGGCGGCGCCGCCAATGACGGGCGGCCGCCTTCAGGCCTGGATAAACTAGGGCTTCGCAAGCCAGCTCCTCCTGTTCTGGGAAGAGGCTGATAGCGGTATCCATTGCGTGATGGGCCCCTGCGCACACGACGATGCTTTCAGTGTCGGCCTCAATGCCGCGCCGCTTCAACCAGCCAGCAGCGGCCTTGCGATGAACCAGCACTTCGTCAGGACTGGGATAGTGCAAGTAACGAGTTGCTTGAGTGGGGTCGAGCCGACTAAAGGCTGCCGCCAGGTTGCGGTCTCGTGCAGGCATGGGTGGCATATTGAGAGAAAGGTCGATCACCCCCCCCTCGGGTCGGTGCTGAAGGGAAAAAAGAGCTGCCTCAGACGCCACACCCAACACATAAGTTCCGCGGCCAACTTCCCCTCCCACCAGACGCCGCCGGGCTGCCTCTCGATAGGCGCGAGTGATGGTGCTGACGTTCACGCCCATTAGATCGGCAAGGAGGCGATGGGTGGGCAGCAGGTCTCCGGGGCGCAGTTGCCCCAGACGGACCGCTTCACCAATAGCATCCGCTATGTTTATATATATTGGATTATTAGACTTAGATATTTTAGGAGTCCAGGTTGTCATGCACACAATCTCTTGTTTCTTAAGAACAAAATAGCACATCGGAAAGCAATCGCTCTCCAGCGAATTCCATTTGGGAGGTGTCATGTCCCACACCGTGTTTCATGGTCATAACGTGGAATTGAACGAGGAAGGCTTCCTCACGGATCCCAGTGTTTGGAACGAGGAACTCGCCCTGGTCCTGGCCAAGGCCGAAGAAGGCCTGGACCAGCTCACAGACGACCACTGGGCTGTGATCCGTACCATCCGCGCCCACTACCTGGAAACCGAGAGCGCCCCCATGGTGCGGTCCATCTGCAAGACCACCGGGTTGCCCCTGAAGCGGATCTACGAACTCTTCCCCAGCGGCCCGGCCAAGGGCGCTTGCAAGCTGGCAGGCCTACCCAAGCCCGACGGCTGTGTTTAGTGCCATGACCACCCTGCATCTAGGTGTCCTGCTCGCGATAGCCTGGGCGGTCCTGACCATGACCTTCCTCCACTTGAAGGCGAAGTCGTACGGGATACGGAAGCTCTATTCAAAACCGGCCGGGGATCCAGCTAAGGGCGTCGTCTACGCTTTCACTCTTGGGATGGCGCCCTGGGCCAAAGAGAGCGTGATGATGAACCTGCCCTCTTACGGGGCGGGTCTAGCCTTCCACGCGGGTGTGCTGACTGCCCTGGGCCTCCTGCCGGTGGCGGCGTTCAGGTTGGAATTGCCTTCCTTCGTGCTCTTCTCGGTGCGCCTGTTCACCTTGGCGGGTGTGGTTGGCGGGTTCGTCCTGCTGATGAAGCGACTTGTCAATCCGCAACTGCGCGGTCTTTCCTGCCCGGATGACTTTGTCTCCAACATCCTGGGCTCCACGTTCGCACTGCTGGCGTTCGCATGGACCCTCAGCCCGGTCGCAGAAGTGCCCTGGATGGCCGAGGCCATGCTCCTGCTGATCTACGCACCCCTGGGCAAGATCCGGCACTGCCTCTTCTTCTTCACCACTCGGTACCACTTAGGCGCCTTCTTTGGCCGACGGGGCACCTTTCCGCCAGGCGGGAGATTCCATGCCTGAGCTCGACGAACTCGAAACGCGGCTCGTTGGCCTCACCGAAACTGACATCCAGCGCGGCCTGGAGGTCTTCCGGAGCAAACTGAAGGCGGCCGAAGCTTCGTATCTGAACAGCTGCGTGCATTGTGGCCTGTGCGCCGACTCCTGCCACTACCACCGCATGGATTCCACGCTAGAGAACATCCCGGCTCACAAGTTGGAACTGATCTCCTCGGTCTTCAAACGCAACTTCACGGCCATGGGGCGCATCGCACCGGGGCTGGTGGGCGCCAAACCATTCAACCGGGAGATGGCGAAGGCTTGGGTAGATGCGGTCTTCGGGCGGTGCTCCCTCTGCGGACGCTGCTCGGTCAATTGCACCATCGGGATAGCCCTGCCCAGGATTTTTCGCGCAGCTAGGGCGGCTCTGGGAACCATGGGATTGGTGCCAACCGATCTGCAAGCCACCGTCGATAACTCTCTGAAGCACGGAAACAACATGGCCGTAACCAAGGATGACTGGGTCGAGACCGTGCAATGGATCGAGGAGGAGCTCCAGACGGAGACCGGCGATCCAGGGGCGAAGATACCCTTGGACAAGCAGGGCGCGAAGGTCCTCTTCACCGTCAATCCCCGTGAGCCCAAGTTCTTCCCCCTCTCCCTCCTGGCCAGTGCCAAGGTCTTCTGGGCTGCCAGAGAGGACTGGACACTTGCTTCAGACAACGGCTGGGACCTGACGAACTATGGCCTGTTCAACTGCAATGACGAGCAAGCTGGAGCCATCACCCAGAATCTGGTGGACGCCATGGAGCGCCTGGGCTGCCAGACCTTGGTGATCGGCGAATGCGGCCACGGCTACGGGGCCGCGCGCTGGGAAGGGCCCGAGTGGCTCCGAAAGAGCTATCCCTTCGAGGTGAAGAGTATCCTGGAATTAATGGACGAATATCTCCGGGCCGGCCGGATCAGGCTGGATTCTTCGAAGAACCCCATTCCCGTGACCCTGCACGATCCCTGCAATCTGGTTCGCCACGGCGGAATCTGCGAAGCCCAGCGAAGGGTGCTCCGCCAAGCTGTGGACAGCTTCATCGAGATGACCCCCAACCGCGAGCACAACTTCTGCTGCGGTGGCGGCGGAGGCCAGCTCGCCATGGCGCGCTACAAGCAACGACGGATCCGGTCCGGCGGCATGAAGGCCAAGCAGATACGGGAATCCGGCGCAAAGATCGTGGTGGCTCCCTGCCATAACTGCATCGACCAGCTCATGGAGCTCAACAAGGAATACAAGCTGAACGTACAGATCAAGACCGTCGCCGAAATGGTGGCTGATGCCCTCGTCCTCGACGCGTAAACCCTCAGAGGTGAGCCATGACTCTTGCCGAACAACCATCCCCATTCCTGAAACTAGATGAGGAGGCTCCCCATATCGGGATCATCTACCTTGACAACGGAGCGACGTCCTTCCCGAAGCCGGAGCTGGTCTATTCATTCATGGACAGTTCCTACCGCAACTACGGAGTGAACCCCGGCCGTAGCGGCTTCGATCTCTGCCTGGAGGCGGGAAACCTCGTGGTTGAAACCCGTAAGCTGCTCTGCCACTTCTTCGGGGGCACGGATCCCAATCGCTTGGTATTCGGCTACAACTCCACGGACGCCTTGAACCTGGCCATCTTCGGCCTGATCAAGCCGGGTGACCATGTGGTGACGACCCATATGGAGCACAATGCGACCCTGCGTCCCCTCTGGAAGCTGGAGCATGAAGGGGTGGCGGTCGACTGGGTGGACTTCGATGCCCAGGGCTGGGTGGATCCCCAGGACATCATTCGGCGGTTCCGGAAGAACACAACTACGGTCGTCATGAACCACGGCTCCAACGTCATCGGCACGGTACAGGACGTCGCCATGGTCGGCAAGGCCTGCCGCGATCGTGGCATCCACTTGATCCTGGACGCTAGCCAGACCGCCGGGATGGTGCCCGTGAAGGCAGACGATCTTGGCGCGGACGTCATCTGCTTCACCGGCCACAAAAGCCTGATGGGACCCATGGGCATCGGCGGGATGTACGTCCGCGAAGGCGTAGGGATCACCCACACTCGGGCTGGCGGCACCGGAGTCAAGAGCGCCCAGCGCAACCATCTGGACGAGTATCCCTATCGCATGGAATATGGCACTCCGAACTTGCCTGGAATCGCCGGCCTGAACGCAGGTGTGAAATGGGTTGAGCGGCATGGCGTGGACGCCATTCACCACCACGAGATGGCCCTCTGGAAGCGCCTGCGCGATGGACTCCGCCCCATTGATGGAATCACCCTCTATTGTGCCGACGAGGTGCCGGGCAAGGAGCGCATCAGCGTACTCTCCTTCAATGTGGACGGTTTGGAGGCCATGGACACCGGCACCATGCTGGACGTGGACTACAACATTGCGTGTAGGACCGGGTTACATTGCACGCCGATGGTCCACGAGCATCTGGGCACCGACAAACTCCATGGCGCAGTCCGCTTTGGCATCGGCCCATTCAATACCGAAGCCCATATCGAAGCGGCGATCTTGGGTGTGCAGGAAATTGCCAGAATGCAAAGAAAGAAGAAATAGTAGTGGTCAAGGGATAACAACGGGCAGGAATACGTTTCGGTCTGTTGGAACCAAACCAATGACTTGAATAATTGTAAAAAGGAAATGACCCCGTGCCCATGCCAGACATCGACCGCCGCCTCCGTAGCCTCCGCAATCTCGTCGGCAACACCCCGCTCCTGGCCATCGACCTGGAGTACATGGGACGGCCTTGCCGAGTCTACGTGAAGGCTGAAAACTTCAATCTGACCGGGAGTGTGAAGGATCGGATGGCCTTGCATATTTTGAGCAAGGGGTATGAGCGTGGAACTCTCAAACCCGGTGCCCCCATCGCTGAAGCCACCAGCGGCAACACGGGTATTTCATTCTCGGCCCTGGGTCGGGCCCTGGGGCATCCCGTCACGATCTTCATGCCGGACTGGATGAGCCAAGAGCGAAAGGATCTCATCAAATGCCTGGGTGCTGATATTCGACTAGTGAGCAAAGAGGAAGGCGGGTTTGTGGGGAGCATCCGACGCTCTGAAGAGATGGCCGCACTCAATGACGAATGTTTCCTACCACGTCAATTCTCCAATGAAGACAATGTAGCGGCTCATCGGGAAGGTACTGGCCCGGAGATATTGGCTCAACTAGCCAAGTTGGGACTTGAACCTGATGCTTTTGTCGCAGGAGTGGGTACTGGCGGAACAGTGATGGGCGTGGGTGCCTGTCTCAAGGACAAGTTCCCCTCCATCAAGATCCACCCTCTGGAACCCGCCAATTCGCCTACTATGAGCACCGGCCACAAGATCGGGAAGCATCGCATCCAGGGCATCTCCGATGAATTCATTCCCGCGATCGTAAAGCTGGATCAGTTGGACGATATTGTCGCCGTAGATGATGGCGATGCCATCCTCATGGCCCAGATGCTAGCTGCCCACATCGGCTTGGGCGTCGGCATCTCCAGCGGAGCAAACCTGCTCGGTGCCATCAAGCTCCAGCAGCAGATGGGCGAAGACTCCGTCGTGGTAACTCTCTTCCCGGATGACAACAAGAAATATCTCAGCACCGACCTCATTCGCCACGAGCCGGTGAAGCCCGAGTTCCTCTCACCTTTCGTGAAGCTAATCTCGTACGAGGCGGCACGTAGTTTCGACGGATGAATTTCGCGATTTGATTTTCAATGGACCTCTACAGCCCACACGATCAGATATCAAATCCGAATTCCCTGTTATCCCCTTGTTGTTCCCCTCATGTTGACAGGATGGTCCAGGGCACGGCCCAGCGCAGAGAAGGCAATGCCCGTGTTGCCGCTGGTGGCCTCGGCGATGGGCGCGCCGGGTTTCACTGCGCCCGATTCATGGGCCTTGCGGAGGATGTGCAGCGCCATGCGGTCCTTGATGCTGCCCGTAAAGTTGTAGCTCTCGGCCTTGGCGTAAATGCGCCGCACCTTGCCGTGGAACCGGACATCCAGCGCCAGGAGGGGCCTGCAGCCCACCAGGCGGCTCAGGGTTCGAAGGGTCTGCTGGATCTCGGTCATTCTGGGTACCTCATCATTGAATCAACGCCGATCAACGCAAGACAAGGCCACCTTCTCTGCAATTAGAATACGGCGGCATGGGGGCCATTTACGCTTCGTCAAGGAAGTAACCTGGATCTTCGATCTCGACCAGTTCCCCGGCCTTCAGCCTTTGGCGCTGCCCATCGGACAGGGTTGCCTCTAGCCAGCGCGGATCGCTGCGTCCACTGAGGAAGTGGACGGACGGCTCGGCGTTCTCGAAGTCCTCGCGGCGTCGCCAGAGGTGCACCCAACCCACATGGTTGATCCGGGCCCAGATCTTCATGTGCAAGGGCCTCCCGCTTCCCCTTCCTTGCGGAGGACGGCCACGGCGTGCACGAGAAGAGGCCAGGCCAGCTGGATCTGCTCGAGTGCAGCTGCGGGACGGCCAGACAGATTGAGGATCACGGTGCGCCCTGCGATGCCGCAGACGGCGCGGCTGGCGAAGGCCAGAGGATGGCCGCCCCTGGCGCGGATCAGCTCCCCAATCCCCGGGGCTTCCCTCTCGATGACCCGGCGCGTGGCCTCCGGCGTGGTATCCCGCGACCCGAACCCAGTGCCTCCGCAGGTGAGTACCAAGGGGGAGCCAGCTAGCACAGCCGCATGGAGATCCTGCTCCAGCTGTCCCTGATCATCCGGCATCAGAGCGGAAGTCACGGTCTTCACACCCTGGCCCTTGAGCCAGGAAGATAGCAAGGGCGTGGACTGGTCCTGGTATTCACCCCGGGAGGCCCTGTCCGATAACGTGATGAGGTGTACGGAATCCATGTCTGAGTCTCGGTGAGATGGACAAACGTGCAGGTGGCATCCACAGGATGGTCCTGGCAGGAGCTCAGGGCATCACCAGATCATCATCTTCCAGGGCCTTCTCTGTCTGGACCTGGCGATAGGAGAGATACCGCTCGCGAAGGCCGATATCACTGAGCGAAAGAATCGCTGCTGCCAGCAAAGCAGCGTTGGTGGCGCCAGCCTTCCCGATGGCAAGGGTGCCGACCGGAATGCCCGCGGGCATCTGTACCGTCGAAAGCAGGGCGTCCAGGCCCTCCGTGGCCCATCCCTTGAGGGGAACGCCAAGCACGGGAATGTGGGTCTTGCTCGCGCAGACTCCTGCCAGATGGGCTGCTCCCCCCGCCGCCGCGATGATCACCTTCAGGCCCCGGCCTTCGGCGCCCTTGCAGAATTCCACCACTTTATCGGGTGTTCGGTGGGCACTGGCGACATGGACCTCATAGGGAATGCCCAGACCCTTCAAGGTCAAGGCCGTGTGCTTCATGGTCTCCCAGTCGGACTTGGAGCCCATCAGGATGCCCACCAGGGGATTCGCCGTCATAGATGCCTCGGGGTGTGCAACGTGGCCATGGGGCCGGATGATGAAGGGTCATTCTAGCTGAGTGGGGGAGGAGGATCAGCGCCTCACCCACGAGAGGACCCACAATACGCCCAGCAAGCCAAGGGCGTCGCGTTCGTCGGAATCCATACGTTCGTTGCGGCGGGGAAGTTCCTCGGGACCGGGGCCGCGCATGACGACGCGGTGGGTGTCCTGGGCCGGATCCTCGAGCAGCACCCAGTCGGGGGCCGTGCGACCCACCACGGCGGCGCCGATGCGCGGTTCACCTGGCTTCCACCGGATCTCCAGGGGTTCCCACGCACCTGCATTCTTAAGGCGCCATGGGCCTACAGACGGGACGGCGGCCATATCCAGCACCGCATCCCGATCCAGGAACCGCACGATCAGCCGTGCCCTTGGCGGCGCCACAGGTTCAGGCTTCCGGCATCCAAACCCGGCCAGCAGAAGCACAAAGACAAGCAGCACCCGCATGGGCCCTCCACTCCCATTCTCCCGCTTTTCCTTCCTGAGCAAAGGGCACCCTTGCCTAGCAGCACCCGAGACCCTACTTCCTGTAGTACGCCCGGATGGCATTGACGACAGCGGCTGCGTAGCGTTCCCGGAAATCAGGATCCTTCAGGTTGGCGGCATCGTCCTCGTTGGTGAGGTTGGCCACTTCGATGAGGGCCTTGGTGGCGCTGGTGCTGTAGCGGATGACTGCGGGTACCCACCTCCCGCCGCCGCGGTAGATCACGTTGCGGATGGGACGGTTTGGGTGGATAGGGATGCGGTCCTTCTGCAGCGCCTTCAACAGCACCTCGGAGAATTGCCGGCTACGGGCCTCGCCTTGCAGTTTCTCCCGACCGGTGAAGGCCACCCGGGCGGACCGCTTCGCTTCGGCCACATGGCCAGTCTTGGCACTGCCCAGTCCGAAGGTGGTGGGTACGAGAGAGGCCCCTGGAACGTAGATCATCGAGCCTCGGGCCGAGGGATGCAGACTGTCGGCGTGGAAGCTCAGGAAGAGCGTCTTTTGCGTGTCTCCCTTGGTCCTCCGGAAGGAGGCGAAGAGATCGTTGGCCAGCACCCAGCGCAGGTGGACACTCACGGCAGACGGGCTCTCGCCATCCACTGCGAATGGCGGTGTAGTGAGTATTTCCGCGGCCTGGCTGGGCGTGCGGATCTCCTCGCGGCTCTTGAAACCGAGACCGGGATAGCGGATGGTGCTGCTGACCTGGGCATCCGTCTCCTGTTCGAGGAGGCGGCGCACTCGCATGGCGATGTCATAGACGAAGTCGGATTCCCAGATGCCGTTGGCCCGGGCGCCGGAATCTACCCCCCCGTGGCCCGCATCAATGACGATCCGCACTCCCTTTAGCTTCGGACCCGCTTCCACATGCACCGTCCGTCGCACTTCGGCGCGAACCTCCCGTTCTTCCGCCAGTCCCGAACTGCCTTCGGACTGGAAGGGATCCGCCAGGAAGGTCAGGGGGATCTTGATGAGCTGGCCGGGTTGGATGCCGCGCACATCGGCAATCCCGTTGCGATTGGCGATGCGTTCCGCCAGTTCATTCACTCCCCTGGGATCCACGCGATCCGTGTAGCGGATGACCACGCTCGAGTAGAGCGCCTCGCCTTTGCGCATGCGGTAGGCCGCATACTTGCCCTGGGCATCCTCTCCAAAAGACAGCAGGCTGCGATAGGCCGCCACCCGGGCCTCGTCATCCAGTTCATCCTCGGGCTGGGTGCGGTCCGGTCGGTGGCCGGTCCCTCCCAGATCTGCCGACAACAGGCTGCGGGGAATGCGCCAGGTGTCGCCCTCCTGCAGCTTCTCGGGCAGACCGGGATTCTCGGCCATCACCTTGTCGTAGTTCTGCCCATGGCCTGTGAACAGCGCCGCGAGGGTCCAGACGGACTCGACTTCAGGATGGCGGACCGTATGCCGTACCTCCTCCTGCCGCCACTGGTCCTCGGGGAACAGCGCGGCCAGGGCCCAGCGCTTGCCCTCGGGACTGAGACTTTCAAAGGACACCCATCCGCTGGGATCCGCGCCGGCGGCCAGGAAGGCCCGTGGAAGGGCCTTTCCTTCCGCGCTGAGCCCTTTCCTGAACTGGAGCCGCAGAAGGATGGCCCGACCCTCTGGACTGCGAGCGTGGACCAGCACGGGTGCGGGATCCTGGGCCACTGGCGCGGCGAAGACCGCCGGGAGGATCAGGAGGCTCAAGCCTGCCCGCAGGAGAGGGCTCAGACTTCCCAAGGGACCTCGCCCGCCGGCATGGCCTCGCCCGTGCGACCCGCCCGCACCCAGGCCCGCATAGCCTCTTGCAGACCCTTTGATTTCAGTGAGCGGGCGCGGAGGAAGCGCTTCAGGCGCCGTTCGAGATGTCCGACGCCCTCTTCCAGTAAAAAGATGCGGTCATGCAACCGCTCATGAGGCGCCTTGCCGGTGCTGGGGGGCAGCTTAAGAGTCCCCATGTCCAATGTGGAGGCGTTCAAGGTGAACACCCATTCCAAGTCACCTGAGAGGATGCGCAGTTTCACCTTTGCCGGACGCATGCCCCGACTGAGGGCTTCGAAAGCTTCGCGGCTTTCCGAGGGATTGCCCTTTCGCAGAGAGATTTCCTTCACTTCACCGCGCTCCGAGACCAGCTGGATGGCATCGTCCAGGAAGCAGCCTGAACCATCGCCGCCCTCCCCGCTGGCGCCGCCCTCGGTCATGCTGAGCATCCAGAGCCAAAGCAGGAATTCCTCGCCGAGAAACCGGCCCTGTTCCATGAGTTCAAGAGGCTTCACCTCAACCCCCCTCAAGTTCGAGATCCAGCGGGTCCAGGGCCATCAGCGACTCCACTGACAGATCTGGACAGAGCCGGCCTGACAACACCAAGGGCGCCAGGGGATGAATCTCGCAGCCGAAGGACTTGATGAAGAGGTTTGTAAGGGCGCCCTGAGCCTTGCTCGACGAGGCAGTGGTCCAGAGGATTCCGCCCTTCAAGTCCCAGGCCACCTCCACCACTTTGGGCGAGGGCAGCACTTTGCGTAGAAGCTCGACCTTCACTTCGTCCGCCAGAGAGATGCGGGCTTCCTTGCCAATAAAGGAGAGGTCTTTCTCCTTCTGAAGAGCCTGTAGCCGGAGATCCACGTGGGCCTTCAGCAGCGCGGGGGGCACTCGGCGCGTGTCGATACGCAAGCCGAAAACGGCAAAGCGCTCCTGACTGACCCAGTTTTCGTCCGGAGGGGTGATGAGCGGATTGCGCCAGTCACACCAGCCCATCCGTTCCTCCTCCAGCCCATCCTGAAAGGGCCGGAACTGATCCTGCTCCAGGCCCGACTGGAGATCCTTCTCGTCGGGCACGGGGCCCAGCACCAGGAATCGTTTGAGGGACACGGTCCCTTGAAGGATGCTCATGAGGCACCGCCTCCAAAAAACCTGAGGAACCGCCCCCAGATCCCACGAGTGTGGGTATGTGATCCAGGATGCACCAGGTCAAGGGCTTCCCCTGCTGTCGGCATGAGTAGAGTGGGGTCATCAAGGGTGAGAAGGACACCGGTGATGTTGTCACGGCCACCGCAGGCGAGGGCCTCATCCAGCAGAAGTTCGAGACTGCGTTGAGGGTTGAGGCCCTGGTTCAGCACGTTCTGGATGGAGGAATCTGCCACTTCGCCATGCAGGCCATCCGAGCAGAGAAGCAGCTGGTCCTCCCGGTGCAGGGTCAGGCGCGAAAGAACCACCTGCGGTGGCTGCCGGGAACCTAGTGCCTGGGTGATCATGTTGCGCTGGGGATGGGTCTGGGCCTGTTCCAGTGTGAGTGTACCCTGGGCCACCAGATCATTCATGAGGGTCTGGTCTACGGTGACCTGGTGGAGGATCCCCTGCCTCAGCAGGTAGGCTCGGGAATCACCGATCTGCGCCAAGTAGGCGAATCCGTTCCAGATGACAGCCGCAGTCAGTGTGGAGCCCATGCCCCTTGCCGTGCGATCCTCGTCGGAATAGCGGAGTAACGCATCACTGGCCTTCTCGACGGCACTCTCCATGGCCTTGAGGAGTTCGGTCTCCTTGGCCCCGGGGAGCGCCAGGCGGCCCCAGTGCCTGAAGAGGAACAGCGAGACTGCGGCCAGACTCTCCCGACTGGCCACTTCGCCGGCAGCAGCTCCTCCCATGCCATCCGCCACCGCCACCAGCAGACCGTGGTCCCCCACCATCAGGGACTGTGCGAGTTCGCTGATGAAGGGCTCCTCGCCATCCAGCGCGCTCAGCAGGTAGGCGTCTTCATTGTTCTTCCGGACTTTGCCCGGATGCGTGATGGCGGCGTATTGGAGAAGCATGGGTTGAGTAGGCCCGGGTGTTGGGCTGAGTTGCAGTGAAGCACGAGAGGCCCTTTCCGATCATCATAGCGGGTGGAGGTTCGAATCCATGATTGAAAGGGCCGTCGAAACGGATCTTGTCAACCCGCTCCTGTTTGGCTCGGGCGGACTGCATTGATGGGCCCTCTGGCCATTCTTGGTCCAGGAATCCTGGGATTATCCACGGCCCAGTGGGCTGCAGAATGTGGGCTGGAGACCTGGCTGTTAGGCCGGAGCCATGAGCACGCCGAGGCGGGTGTCCACGAGATCCACCGACGTTGGGACCGGTCTCTCGCCAAGGGTCGCCTGAGCCGTAAGGCATGGGCACGCGCCGTTGATAGGCTCAGGGCGGCCCCATTCTCTCCATCGGCCCTAAATGGCGTTTCTATCCTGCTAGAGGCCCTTCCGGAAGATCCGGACCTCAAGATCCCCGTCCTGGCGTCGGCGGCCAGGTGGGGACCCCCCGAGTTGCTTCTCCTGTCGGGGACCTCCGCCCTTCCAGTCTCGGATCTGGCCGTCAGATCCGGCCTTGTGGGCCGCCTTCTGGGGTTTCATCTGTTCGTACCGGTGCCCCGGATGGCGGTGGTTGAGATGGCCGTTCCTGCAGGCACCCCGCAGTTGTGGGTGGATCGGGCCAGGGCCCTGGCCTTGGCCCTTCACAAGCGGGTGGTGCAGGTCCGCGACCAGCCCGGCTTTGCTGCGGCCCGGATGGCCCTGGCCCAGGGCTTGGAGGCCATCCGATTGCTGGAGGCAGGTGTGGCCAGTGCAGACGACCTTGATGCCCTCATGACCCTTGGGTACGGGCACCCCATCGGGCCGCTTGAACTCTCTGACCGGGTGGGCCTGGATCTGCGCCTGCGCATCGCCGAAAGGCTGGCTGCCTCGGGGGAAGATCGCTTCCAACCGCCCCCCCTGCTCCGAAAGAAGGTAGACGAGCAGACAACGGGACTCAAGACCGGCAAGGGACTCTACACCTGGGATCCCCACGGGAGACGGGAATGACCACCACGACCCTCATCCTCGGCGCGCTGGGCATGATCTTCGTGATCTATGTCGCATATCAGATCGGCAAGGTGCTGCTGCGGGTCCTCATCGGCCTATCAGTGCTGGCTCTGCTAAGCTGGGGGCTCTGGAAACTCTTTCATTCCTGAACCCCTGCCTTCCCCAGGAGCAAGCCATGGCCGCCATTTCCTGCACCCACTGCGGCGCCGATCTCACCGCCCCCCAGAGCGTGCGCATCGCCGAGTACCATTTCGGCCACATGGAGAAGGTCGACGAGGATCCCGGCTTCAAGTACCACTTCGAGCAGGCTGACAACTTCACCATCCTCTGCAACAGCTGCAAGCGCCTGGTCCGCACTCTGCCCATCGTCAGGTAGGTCCTGAGGGTTCCAAAAGAACGGCCCCTTTCGGGGCCGTTCTCGTGGCGCGTGTCCGAACTACTGGCGCAGGATTCGAGGCGTGATGAAGATCAGCAGCTCAGTGTTCTGTTCCTGCTTGTTGCTGTTGCGGAAGAGGAATCCGATGAGAGGGAGGTTCTTGAGGAACGGGACGCCAGTGCTTTGTAGGGTACTCTGCGTAACATAAACACCACCCAGCACGGCCGTTCCGCCGTCTCTCACCAGCACTTGGGTTTCGATGGACTTCCGGTCGATGGTGGGGGTTCCCTGCACCGTTTGCGTGAAGTCGGCTGCGGCCTTCTCCACCTTCAGATCCATGATGATCGTGCCTTCGTTGGTGATCTGGGGCGTGACATCCAACTGGAGGTTTGCATCGATGAAGGCCACCGTGATGGCACCTCCCTGGGCTCCACCCTGCTGGGTCGGGTACGGGATCTTCTGACCACTGAGGATGGTGGCCTTCTTGTTGTTCTGGGTCACCAGCTTGGGCGAGGACACGATCTTGATGGTTCCGTCGGTTTCCAAGGCCTGGAGAATCGCGTTGATACTGAACTTGTTGCTGATGAATGAAAGCCACAACTCGCCGGCGGGGTTCGGGATGGAAGTCGAACCGTCTACGCCTGGAGCCCATCCCACCGCAGCCTGTTGGCCAGACGCGGGCCGACTGGCCCAGGTGGTCCCATTCCAGAAGGGTGCTGAACTTCCGATCCACGGCGTGGTAGTGGAAGAGGAACTGCCGCTGGTGATAGACGCGTTGCCGCTGTTGGACTCCGGCCACTTCACGCCGAATTGTCGCTGCCAATTTTTGTTGGCCTCCACGATACGGGCTTCGATTTGGACTTGCTGGATCTGGACATCCAAGGTTTGGATCAGGTCGTCGATGATCCCGATGTTGCGGGGTAGATCCGTGATTATCAACGTGTTTGTGCGATCGTCCAGGATGACGGAGCCCCGCTTGGTGAGCATCTCCTTCAGGATCTTCTGGACCTCCGTGACCTTCGCGTAGGAAAGGGGGCGGGTAATGGTCTGAAGTTCGCCTGCCAGAGCCTTGGTCTCATCCAGCTTTTTCCGTTCCTCTGCTTCCTTTTGGAGCTTGTCGATCTTGGCGACACGAAGGACGCCGTTCTGAATCTCCTTGCCGAGTCCTGCATTCTTCAGGACCACATCCAGAACCTGGTCCCAGGGCGTGTCGGTGAACTTGAACCCGAAATTGCCTTGCACGTCTGGATCCATCACCAGGTTGAGCTTGCCTGTGTCCGCGAGGATCCGGAGGAAATCCCGGATCTCGGTGTTCTGGAGGTCGATGGTGATCTTGGATCCGGAATAATTGGCGAGACCTTCTCCCAGAGTCCGACCACCGGCACGACCGGAAGTGACCACGCGAGGTTTCTCGACCTCGGGAACTGGTTGGGCTTCTGGTGTAGCTGCTGTCAAGGTGGTTGAAACGGCGAGTTGTGGTAGGGATTGGAAGGAACTTCCGACCGCCGGAAGGGTGGCTAGGGGTTTCATCTGGATGGATGGAGCAACCACAGAGGAGACCGGCCTATCACTTGAGGCCAAAGGTGCCGCTGCGATCTCCACAACAGGAGATGGTGGGGCGACCTGGGGCCGCATGGATTCATCAAACCGTGCTTGGACGCGTCCATCACCGGGTGTCAGGAGAAGCTGGACCCCCTCGGTGCTGGAGCCAACCATGACTTGCGTCCCAGGCAGGACCTCCAGGACTAGGCGGGTCACGGGCTTGGGAGCTGCGGCGAATTGGGCGAGTCGGGCCTTCTGGATAAGGGGATGTACCAGTTGGGCCAGATCCTTGCGCGTGACGGTTGTTCCTCGATCGACCCCAGGAAGGTCTACGACGATGCGATGGGGATTGGACAGTACCTGGACCCCGGGTTTCGCAACCATTCCTGGGACGCGGAGGAACACTTTGACTCCGGTCCCGGTTGATTCAATTGAAGTTGAAAGCAACGTGGCCTTCTGGGCCATAGCTTCCATGGAAGGCGAAGCATGGAGGGATCCCGTGTGGATCCCCGCCAGGACCACGCCCCCTGCGACCAGCAAGGAACTCAGGCGAGCATTCATCGTTTACCCTCCTCACGCTTGAACGTCTTCGTGATGGTTCGGAATATGGAACGGTTGGTGGTGTTCATTTCCCATTGATGGAAGGTCACTGCCTTGTCGGTGATGGCAGTGATTTCTGCATCCTTGAACCGATGCCCGACGGGCAACCAGCGGACATTGCCGCGGCTGTCGGAAACGATTGCGAAATTCTTGCCATCCTTCTTGAGCATGCCCTTCACGGCGATGTCCTCGAGCAGGTCCAGGGCATCTACGGGGCGTTCGTCCCTTGGGGCAGAGAAAGGATCCCTCTGGATCGAAGGATTGTAGGGTGTGATCTTGATGATGGCCACATCTTCAACCGCAGGCGCGGAAGAGGCCGGCGTGGGAACAGGTGCCTTCTGGCCCGGATCCTGCGCGAGAAGCGCGGTTCCAGCAAGCAGGAGGATTGAGAAGCGTCGTTGGATCATGGCAATTCCTCAATCCTCTTTGGCGGCCGGCTTGGAGGCGGGGGTAGCCGGCTTCGCAACGGGATCAACCGGAGGAGGCTCGGGATTGTAGATAAAAGCGCTGATGGTGCATTTGACCGAAGCAGGATAGACGCTGCGGTTGTCGGTCTTCCGGGCGAACTCGATATTCGAGATATTGATGACCTTGTCATAGCCGGAAACCAGTGACGCGAATTGGCCAAAGGAGTGGAATCCCACGCGGAACTCGAATTCAACGGGTTTCTCGGTGTAGTAGGAATCCTTCCTTTCAGGTTTGAGGGAGAAGGACACCTGGTCGATGCCCGCGTTATCGGCAATTTTCTTGATCCGATAGGGAATCTGGCCGTAGTCCGTCTCTGAGGGCATGATCTTGATCAGTTCCTCGATTCGCTTGTCCTGCTTGGCCACTTCTTCGCGAAGCTTTTCATAGCTGGCTTTCAGAAGCTTGCCTTTGTCCACCTGATCCTGGAGGTTCTTGACATCCGCACGAATGGCCTCAAGGTCTGTCCGTTTGCCCCCTAGAAGGAAGTAGACCAATCCAGCCAGGACGATACCAACCAACGCGCCCACACCGATTTGTTTCTGAAGTTGAGGATTCATGGCCTACCTCAGACGGCGTTCTGGAGTTCGAAGGAGATGGTGAATTCGAATTCACCCGTGGAACTCCGTTTCGCACCCGGGTAATTGATCTTCTTGAACCAGCGGGTCCGGGATTGAAGGTTTCCATAGAAGGCATTGATGGATTCGAAATTGCGAGCCTCTCCTTCGACCGTGATGGTCATGCCCTTTTGAGAGACCTTCTTGAACCAGACATCATCCGGCAGGCTGTTTGCCAGTTCCTCCATGAAATGCACCGGCAGGGCCTGCTGGCGCTTGAGGGCGGACATCACCTCTTCCTTTTTCTGGAGAGTCTCCTTCTTTTCGCGGAATTTTTTCTCTAGTGCAATGTAAGGCTCATACTGCTTCCTATCCTGTTCCAGGTCGGCCTTCTTCTTTTCCGCCCTAGTGAACTCACTGTTCAGCCAAAGATAGTAAACACCACCAAAGGCTGCAAAGACCAGACCTACGACGACGCCTGCAATGGGCAGGCTCGACCGGCTGCCGCCTTCGCCCATGTAGACTTCGACGGGTTCAGCCGAAGCTTTGTCACCGCCCTTCTTAGCCCCTGCCTGGGCCAGTGCGTCACCGAGTAGGTTGATCTTGATCATCGGTCCCCCACTTGGCGCAAGGCCAGTCCAACAACCACGGCTGCTGCGCCGCCGATTTCACGGACTGTAACGGGATCCTCAGTGCGGCCATCAACCTCGATGAGTTGGAAGGGATTGAACCGGTCTACCGGCACGCGCAGGCGTTCGCCTAACACGTCCAACAGACCGTGGATCATTGATCCGCCTCCACATACCAGCACGCGATTTAGGCGATCGATCTTGAAACTGCTCTTGAAAAAATCCAGGGTCCGGGAGAGCTCATCCGCAAATGCATCTGAAACCGCATTGACAGAAGGATGAATTTCTTCCGGCTCTCGACCTTCCGAGGCCTCATTCCGTTTCAGGCGCTCAGCCGCTTCACGGCTGACACCCCAGTCCTCCATCAACTTCTCCGAATATCGACCGCTTCCCCAGGCCATGTCGCGCCAGAACACGGACTTGCCACCAACCATCATGGTCAGATTGGTAAAAGTGGCGCCCATGTTCACCAGAGCCACAACTTCATCCTGTCCGCCACCAGCTGTGTTGACCTCATAGGCATTCTGAACGGCAAACACATCGACATCCACAACCTTGGGAATGCAACCTGCCTGGGCGACGCAACTGACGTAGGCCTCCAATTTGTCCTTGCGGCATGCAACGAGGACCACATCCATGTTGCCTTCGTCTACCCGTTCCTCGATGAGGTAGTAGTCCAACGCATAGGAATCCAGACCCTGACCAGCCGGGAAGAAACTTTCAGCCTCCCAGCGCACGGATTCAGCCAATTCGGCCTGGCTCATGAGGGGGAATGTCACTTTTTTGACCATCACCTGCTGGCCGGCCAGGGAAATAGCCATTTCCCTGGCCTTGATCTTTTGCTCTGCGAGGACTTGTCGAATAGCAGACGCAACCGCGTTGCTATCCATGATGTCCCCGTCCACGATGGCGTCCGATGGAAGGGACACCTGCCCCAGCTTCTGGAGACGATAGCGGATGTTGCTTCCCTTCCCTATCTGCTGTAGTTCACAGACTTTCACGGAACTGGAACCAATATCCAAGCCGACAAGACTTTTGGTTTTGCTTCCGAAAAGACCCACCGGATGCCTCACTTGGAGAGATTTAGATTGTAGAAGGATTACACCTGGATCGGATTAGGTCAAGGTTAACTAGGCTTGCATCAATTCTCATCGGATTCCAACCCGACCAGGATAACAGTTATATTGTCCTCGCCCCCATGTTCCCTTGCCGCATAAATTAATGATTCAACGGCAAGTTGAAGATCATCAGACTGTTCCACGATGTCCCAGATCTGTTTGTCACCGATCATTCCTGACAGGCCATCGGAGCATAGCAAGAGT
>CAIXHJ010000061.1 GCA_903919165.1 uncultured Holophagaceae bacterium | reverse complement strand
GGATGGAGGAGGTCACCGGACCTGCCTCCATGGGTTGGGGGGGAGGGAGGGGTTGAATGGGGGTTCTCGTGCAAAGGTTACCCACTTTTTTTAAAAAAATAGTGTAAACACCTCAAAAAGGATCACTCCATCGCAAACATGCTCGTTCTTGTCGAAGACAAGAATGCCCTTCCCGGTGGGCGGCTTCCAGGCTGTCATGGCATGAAGAACGCGGCGGCGGCCTGGTTGTAACCCACGCCCGAACCCACCATCACGAGCCGGTCGCCGGAGTGGATCTTCTTCTTGGCCAAGGCATCATCCAGGGCCATGGGGATGCAGGCCGAGCCGGTGTAGCCCCAGGCCTCCATGATGGTGTGGGTCTTCTCCATGGGCAGCCCGAGATCAGCCATCACCAGTTCGATGGACCCCTTCCGGACCTGGGTGAAAAGGATGAAGTCGATGTCAGAGACCTGGAAGCCGCACCCGGCAGCCAGCTTGCGGACCAATCGTGGCCACCCTTCATGGTTGATCTCGGGCGGATATCTTTCCAGCATCTTCACGGAAGTCCTGCCCGCCGCCACCGAGGCCAGGGTCGCGGGTTCGTAGGTGCCCCCCGAATAGATGCCCCAGTACTTGTGGTAGGCGCCCCCGGCCTGCGCGGCGGCGCCGATGAAACCGGGCTTGTCCGAGGCCACGAGCACGGCGGCGCCAGCCCCGTCACCGTAGAAGAAGGTCATGGGGTCATCGGGCTGGGCAAGCTTGTGCATCAAATACACGCCCACCACCAGCACGGTCTTGATGCCGGGATTGGTGGCGATCCAGCCCGCGCCCGAGGCCAGAGCTGTCGGGAACGACGCGCAGGCGCAGCCGATATCGAAGGTTCCGGCATTCACCGCTCCCAGCTTGTGCTGCAGCACCACCGAAGTGGCCGGTGTGATGTAGTCCGGCGAATCGGTACCGAGGATGATCAGGTCCACGTCCTCGGGCCGAAGGCCCGCGCGTTCGAGCGCCTGCTTCGCCGCGGGCAGAGCCACGTCCGAGGTCGCCCAGTCTTCCGGCGCGTACCACCGGCACTGGATGCCCGAGGACTCTTCCATCTTGTCCACGAACTCGGGGAGGTGGGCGAAGCGCCGGCGCAACTCGTCGTTGTGCACCTGGATCTCGGGGAGGTAGCAGCCCGTCGAGGCGATCGTAGCGAAGCGGTCCATAATTCCTCTGTTGCGCCATCCCAAGGGCCAGGGGCAAGCGAAGTGAATGGAGTTTACAAATAACGAACGGTTGGTATGTTTTCCAAAAAAAAGATGCACCTGCCCCGTAACCCTGTCAACGGAAAACAGGAAATGGTTCTCTCTTGTGACCCAGGTCGCATCCCCCCACCTGCTTGCGCACGGACCCAGGCAGGCGCGAATGGATGCTGGACAAAGAGTTGGAGGGTTTTAGTCGACCCTGACTCAGAATGAATGCCGATTATTCCTTAGCCTTTGAAGGCTTCAAAACCCCATGCCGAAGGATGTCGGAAATCTCCTTCGTGGCGGTCGGGGTGTCCTTGCCCAACTGGTCCGGGACTCCGAACAGGATCTCCACCGCAAAGTACTGAAGGAAGATGCGGCTTGCAAGCATGAGGGCCGTGGTCGGATCGCATCCAGGCGCCAGCTTGTCCTTCAGGCTTCCGTCGGGGAACCGCTGGTTCAGGAAGGACGCGAACCGCCCTGACATCCCTGAATAGAATTTCCGGATGTGGGTGCCATCGAACTCGACCACATCCACATAGATCAAGGCCACGTGCCGACGGTAAGCCTGGACGCTCTGCCTGGCCGCCTCGGCAAGGGCCTCCAGGTCATCCGGGAAGGTGCCCGCGGCCAGAGCTTTGTTGAATGGGAAATCCGGAGTATCGATGGCAGCCCAGTACTGGTCCAGGAGGGTCCTGAACAGCGCCTCCTTGTCCGGGAAGTGGTGGTACACGTTCCCCGTTGACAGGCCCGCTGCTTCGGCGATCTCGCGAATGCTGGTGCCTCGGTACCCTTGCTTCGAGAAAAGCTGGAGAGCCGCTTCCAGGATCAGGCCTCGGCTTCGTCCCGACTTTTCTCCCTGGGTCAATTTCAAGACAAGACTCCCGGCGCAAGGGTAAGAGGCGAGGAGAGGTCGAGTCAAGGCCAGTGAATTTGAATGTCCTCCTGACGTAATCGGGGCCCTGGATGTGGCCTCCTCCTCCCCCGGTAAGCTGGAGGCATGGCAACTGTCCTCGACCTCACCCACTCGATTTCTGAAGGGATGCCCGTCTATCCCGGCTGCGTCCCACCGACAATTCGGCAGGCAAATACGGTGGAGAAGGCGGGCTATGCAGAGAAGTTCATCTCCATCTACACCCACACCGGCACGCATATCGACGCCCCAGCTCACATGCTTGCTGATGGCAAGACCCTCGACCAGCTTGGTGTTGACCACTTCGTTGGCATCGCCTGCGTCATCGACGTCTCCGGTATGCACACCATCGAGAAGGTGTTCCTGGAATCACAGTCCACCTCTGTAGATGCCTGTGACTTCGTCCTCTTCCACACTGGCTGGGCTGAGCTTTGGGGCCATCAGGGGTACTTCGAGGGCTTTCCTCTCCTCTCCCTGGAGGCCGCCCGGTGGTTGGGCGGACGCAATCTGAAAGGTGTCGGGTTCGACGCCATCTCCCTCGATCCGGTAGGTTCCACACGCTTTCAAAACCACCTGGTCCTGTTCCGCGCTGGCCTGATCAGCATTGAGAATTTGACTGGCCTTGAAGCCTTAATTGGAAAGCGTTTCCTCTTCTCCTGCCTCCCACTGAAACTTGAGGATGCTGATGGAAGTCCCGTAAGGGCGGTGGCAGTTCTTGATTGAGCCTTTTTCAATCTATCGGTGGGAGAAAAAGCAGTCATCATTAATTGCCCGTTCAAAGGGAGTAACCAAAATGCCTAACTTTGCCTCCGCCCTCAAAGAAGAGATTGTCCGCCTCGCCCGCAAAGAGCTGCGAAGCGAGACCGAAAAGCTGAAGAAGGCTTCCACGGCATACCGGTCAGAGATCGCGGCCTTGAAGCGACGCGTAGCCGCCCTAGAAAAGCAGCTGGTTCAGGTCAGCAGGAAGAGCGCAGTCAAGGGTACCCCTACTGATGTGACCAAGGTGCGATTCAGCGCGAAGGGATTGGCCGCACACAGGCAGCGGCTTGGGCTATCTGCCGCAGATCTGGGAGCTCTTCTGGGTGTGTCAGCGCAGAGCATCTATCTCTGGGAAGCTGGAAAGTCCAAGCCTCGTCAGCAGCAGCTGGCCGCCATTTCGGCCATGAGAAAGATGGGGAAGAGGGAAGCCCTAGCCCAATTATCAAGCCTGGCGGTTTGACAGGGTAAATCCAGCCCTGGAAGAACTGAACCTGCTTGTGGATTGGCTCGACGCCCGGAGCATGAGGAAGGAGATGCCATGCGCGTGCGGCAAGGGACATTCGAGGATGTGGGTGCGGTGATGGCGCTCGTTCGCCGGGTGGTTCCACTGATGATGGCGAACGGCAACTTCCAGTGGGACGCCGATTACCCGAACG
>CAIXHJ010000060.1 GCA_903919165.1 uncultured Holophagaceae bacterium | reverse complement strand
CCCGCGGCGTCAGGCCCCTTGAACAACGAACCACGTTGCCCTGCGGGCCCTTCCTTGCGGTGCATCCCGCCTGGCTTCATCGCTGCATCGTCGGGTTCTGTCATGAGCTCTTTCGCCGAAGTCATGTCTGTGACCTACTCGGCCCGGAGGGCGTCGATGACCGGGAGATTCGCCGCTCGACGGGCGGGAAGGAAGCCCGCCAGAAGGCCTACCACCGTGGAGAGGCTTACGCCCATGAGCACGATTCCCACGGTGATCTGGGCCGGGAATGAGGTGACGGCCTTGACCAGGAGCGCTGCGGCGCCGCCCAGGATGACTCCGATGAGGCCCCCGGCCAGGGAGAGAAGGGCCGCCTCCAGCAGGAACTGGCGACGGATGTCCCTCTTGCGGGCGCCCAGGGCCATGCGCACGCCGATCTCCTGGGTGCGCTCCGCCACGCTCACCAGCATGATGTTCATGATGACGATGCCGCCCACGCCGAGGGACACCGAGGCGATGAGGGTGAGAAGCACGAAGGTGGCGGTGCTGATCTGACGCCAGAGCTCCTGCAGCTGATCCTGCGTGAGGAAGCCCACGGGGTCGGGATCCCGCCAGGAGGTGTGGCGGAGCGCGCGGAGGAAGGCTCGCGTCTCATCCACCGAAGCGTCCAATCCTTCCACTCCGCCCCGGGCCTTGATGAAGTAGTCCAGGGGATCGTTGGGCGCGAAGAAGTTCTTCCGGTAGATCTGGAAGGGGATGATCACCAGCTGGTCGCGGTTGACGCCCAGTCCCTTCCCCTCCTTGGGCATGTGGCCGATCACCCGGAAGGGCAGGCCGCGGACCATCATGATCCGACCAATGGGGTCCTGGTTGGGGAACAGCTCCTCCTTGATATCGGATCCGATGACGGCCACATTCTGGGCGGCCTCGTCCTCGCCCTCCGTGAAGAAGCGACCATTGCCTCCGGTGTCGAGGTTAAGGACATTGGCGAAGCTGGCGGTGCTGCCCACGACGAAGGTGTCCGCCAGCCGGTGGGTGCCGTAGCTGACGGGGAGGGTCCTGAAGGAGCGGGTGGCGGTCAATAAGGCATGGCTGAGGACCCCGCTGCTGAGGCGCTGGTACTCCTCCCAGGTGAGCTGGGGCCGCTTGATGGCCTGGAGGAACTCCTCGCGGCTGCGGATGATGCCGAAGCGGGTGACCACATACATGTCCGGGGCGAGGACGATCACCTTTTCCTGAACGTAGGTGTTCAGGCCCGTGATGATGCCCACCACGCCCACGATGGTGGTCACGCCGATGATGATGCCCAGCAGGGTCAGGAAGCTGCGGAGCTTGTGGGCCCGGATGGCCCGGAGGGCCACGCGGAGCAGCTCTTCGTAGGACATCGGAGCTAGCCTTTCTTCTCGTCCTTCTTCTCGTCTTTCTTCTTGCTCTTGTCCTCGTGGACCTGCTCGCCGCCCTTCAGGTCGCGCAGGATCCGGAAGGGGCCGGTGATGACCTTCTCGCCACCCTTCAGTCCGTCCAGGACCTCCACGTTCAGATCGCCCAGCAGGCCCGTCTTGACTGCCACGAACTGGGTCTTGCCCTTGGGATTGAAGAGCCAGACGCCCTCTTCATCCCGGAGGGCGCCGGGCTTGAGGACTTCACCGGGCTTGGGCTTGATCTCCCTCGTCACCAGGGACTGGATGGGAATGGCCAGCGCCTGTTCGCGGCTACCGGTGTAGATGTCCGCCTGGGCTGACAGGCCGGGCTTGATAGTGAGGGGCGGGTTCTTGATCCACACCTTGACCTTGAACTTGATGGCCTCGTTGGTGCCAGTCTTCAGAATGGGGCTGCCGCCCACTTCCGTGACTTCCCCGTCAAAGGTCTGGTTCGGATAGGCATCGATGCGCACCTGGGCCTTCTGGCCCAGCTGCACCGTGGGAATGGAGGCCTCGTCCACTTCCATTTCCGCCTCCACCTTGCTCATGTCCGAGATGGTGAGGAGCACTGTCCCGGGCTGGTTCTGGATTCCGGGCACGGCCGTCTCGCCCAGTTCAATCCGCCGGGCGGTCACCACGCCATCCATCGGGGCAGAGATGGTGAAAAAGCCGAGTCCCACATGGGATTGGTTCATATTGGCCTTGGCCTGATCGGCCCGGCGGCGGAAGCCCTCCTCGGCCGCCAGGGCGGTGTCAAAGGCCGTCTTGGCGTGTTCGAGATCCGCGGTGGAGATGATTCCGGCCGCGCGATTCGTCTTCGCCCGTTCGTAATCGGCCTTGGACTGGGTGAGGTTGGCCGTGGCGGAGGCCAAGTCCGACTGGGCGGCCTGGAGGCTGGCTTTCATGGCATCCGCATTGGCGCTGGCGCTGCGGGGATCGATCTCCATGAGGAACTGGCCCCTGGTGACCAGGTCCCCTTCCTTGACGGCCAACTTCGTGACCTGGCCCATGATGTTTGCCGAGATGTCCGCCTTGGTCACGGCCTGGATCTTGCCGTTCGCGCTGACCTTTGATTGCAGATTCTCCCGTCCGACGGTGGCCACCTGTACTCCAAGCCCCTTGTCCTGCATGCCGGCTATGGTCAACCCGCCAATCAGGAGGATCGCCAGGGCCCCACCGAGGATCCACAGTTTTTTCCGCTTCATGAACAAGGCCTCCCCATGGGGCTAGTGATAGATATGCTTCGCTTGGCGCCGCAAGTGGTTTAGTGAATGTCTTGATCGTGAATGAAACAAATTTTCATTGACCAGTGGATGTTTAATTAGAAAATGATTCTATCTGGAGAAGCTACTCGTGCCCCCCATCATAATGCGCGCTTCCCAGGTGAGTTTGCTTCTTGCATTGATTTCGGCCGGAACCATGTACGCCCAGAGCCCACCGGCAGAGGATCAGGCGAAGGCGCAGGAGGAGCGGATCCGCAAGCTCGAGGAGGAGGTGCGGGCCCTGAAGGAGGCCCAGGCTGCACCGAAGCCTGAGCCAATGCAGTTGGGCGGCGCCGGAGGCTCGGCGGCGAAGGCCATGAATCCGGACATCAGCCTCAATGGCGACTTCTTGGGTTCCATCGGGCACAACGACGTCCGGCCCGTTCCAGGGCTGGAAATGCACGAGGCGGAGCTGGGGATTCAGTCCGTCATCGATCCCTATGCCCGAGGGGACGTGTTCATCTCCTTCGGGGAGACCGGCGTCAGCGTGGAAGAGGCGTTCATCACGCTGACCGCCCTGCCCGGGGAATTCGTGGCCAAGATCGGCAAGATGCGGGCAGATTTCGGAAAGGTGAACACTACGCACAACCACGCTCTGGCCTGGACCGACCGTCCACTTGTGACCGAGAATCTGGTGAACGGCGAGGATGGCATTGACGACATGGGAGTGTCGGTGAGCCGCATCCTGCCAGCCCCAGGGGACATCTTTCTGGAAGCCACGGCCCAGATGTTCCGCGGGGATTCCGGCGATCTCTTCAAATCGAGCCAGAAGAGCGATGTCAGTTTCGTAGGGCACCTGCGCGGGTACAAGGACCTGACCGAGAACACCAACCTCGAGCTCGGCTACTCCTACGCCCAGGGGCATAACGATCAAGGGCACGTATTCATGACGAGGCTCCACGGCATCGATGTGAGCCTGCGCTGGAAGCCCCTGAGGCGGTCGATCTACAATTCATTCCTGTGGCGCAGCGAGTTCGTATGGAGCCAGCGTGACCAGCTGCCAACCCAGCAGCGGGCCTTCGGCATGTACTCGAGCATCGAATACCGCTTGGACCAGCGCTGGACAGTTGGCAGCCGGTTCGATTGGTCTGAGCGGGCGACGCAGGCGACCCAGCTGGACCGCGGAGCCTCGGCGCTCCTGACCTACACGATGAGCGAGTTCAGTCAGGTGCGCGGACAGTACCGGTTCACCCGGTATGACGGTCACCAGGACGCCAATGAAATCCGTCTCCAGCTCATCTTCGTGATGGGCGCCCACGGCGCACACCCGTTCTGAGTCCTGCCGTGGTGAAGGGCCCGAGATGGATTTGATACCTTCCCTCTCCAAGATGACCAAACAGGGAGAAACCCGATGAAATTCTTATGGAATGGCAGACATCAGGGACGGATGCTGCTCTCCCTTATCACTGTTCTGATGCTGGGGTTGTTCAGCTCTGGGGTTGCGCAGGCCGCCACGAAGCTCAACGTCGTCACCGCCACCCAGGATCTCGCGGCCCTCGCCACGGAAGTGGGCGGTGATCGCGTGACCGTGATCTCCATCGCCCGCGGCTACCAGGACCCGCACTTCGTGGAAGCCAAGCCCAGCTTTCTGCTGAACCTGCGGAAGGCCGATCTCCTGGTCGTGGTGGGACTGCAGCTGGAAATCGGCTGGCTCCCGCCCCTGATCACCCAAAGCGGGAACCCGAAGATCCAGCCCGCGGCACCGGGATATTTCGATGCCTCGCAGTTTGCGGAGATCCTGGAAATCCCCACTGCCCAGGTCTCGCGGGCCATGGGGGACGTCCACCCTCTCGGGAACCCGCATTACTGGCTGGATCCCGAGAATGGGTTGCGCGTCGCCGCCGGTCTCGCCCAGAAGCTGTCCCAGATGAGCCCAGGAGATGCGGTCTACTTCAATCAGCGCCTCGAGGATTTCCGGAAACGGTTGACGGTGGCTGAAAGCCGATGGGACGAGCTAATGAAGCCCTACAAGGGCCGGAAAGTGATCACCTATCACCAATCCTGGCCCAACTTCGTGAAGCGGTTTGGCCTCCAGGTGGCGGATTATGTGGAGCCGCGGCCGGGGATCCCCCCGAGCCCGGCCCATGTGGTGGAGTTGATCGCGCTGATGAAGCGCCAGAACGTGAAGCTGATCCTGGTCGAGCCGTACTTTGATCTGAAGACGCCACAGAGCGTGGCCAGGGAGACGGGCGGGCAGGTGGTCGTGCTCATGCCCTCCGTGGGTGGGGACAAGGACACGGGAGACTACATCAAGCTGTTTGACTACGATGTCAACCTGCTCGTGAAGGCGTTCCAGCAGGCCCGATGAGCAGGATCCGACGAAGGGAATATTGACTCATGGACATTTTTCTATTCCTGCTGGCGCCCCTGGCGGCGAGCCTGATCCTCACGGGCATCCACGCCTACCTCGGCGTGCACGTGGTGGAGCGCGGCGTGATCTTCGTGGATCTCGCTCTGGCGCAGATCGCCGCGCTCGGGGCCGTCGTGGCCCTCATCATGGGCCTGGATCCCCACGGGGGTTCCGCCTACTGGATCAGCCTCGGCTTCACCTTCCTGGGTGCGTTCATCTTCTCCATGGCGAAGTCCAAGCGGGCCCATATCCCCCAGGAGGCCTTCATCGGCATCGCCTACGCGGTCGCCTCGGCCGCGGCCATCCTCGCCATGAGCAAGGCCACGGGGGAGACCGAGCACCTGAAGGACATGCTGGTGGGCAATATCCTGGCGGTTTCGTGGCAGGAAGTCGGGAAGACCGCCGGGCTGTACGGCATCATTGGGCTGTTTCATTACATCTTCCGGAAACGGTTCCTGCTGATCTCGATGAACCCGAGGGAGGCGGAAGCCCAGGGGATCTCGGTCCGGCTGTGGGATTTCCTGTTCTATGCCTCCTTCGGTCTCGTGGTCACCTCCAGTGTGGCCATCGCGGGCGTGCTGCTGGTGTTCTGCTACCTGATCGTGCCCTCTGTCGGGGCGATGCTGTTCACGGACCGGATCGGGCCGCGGCTGGCCATCGGATGGACCATGGGGACCTTGGTCTCAGCCCTGGGCGTGATCCTGTCCGTCAAGTTGGATACGCCCACCGGTGCGACCATTGTGTGCACCTTTGGAGGCGTGCTCGTCCTGATGTTCCTGGTGCACCTGCTGCTCTACCACAAGCGCGGGTACGCCGAGAAACAACAGTCGAAGGGAGCTGGAGACAGGGCTTACGAGGCTGAGAATAAATAAGCCGCATCCTCCAAGCACAGCTGGCCCCAAGGTGGGTTGCGGAGATTCTCTTATGCTTTTGGCGGCACCCAAGTCACCTCCCGGGGCACGGTGGCGGCCCAGGTGAAATGGAAGTTCTGCGGGAGACCTTCCCGACCGGCTAGGAGCCTGTCCGAGTATTCAAGCGTGGGGCATTCCAATTACTTGGACAGGCTCCTAGACTGCATCTCCATCCCAGGAGGCCCCATGATCAGCCAGACCATGCAGGACGCGCTGAACGCCCAGATCAACCTCGAGCAGTATTCGGCCCAGCTCTACCTGGCCATGAGCGCCCACTGCGCAGGGAAGAGCTTCAAGGGGTTCGCGCAGTGGCTGACGGTGCAGGCCTCGGAGGAGACCGCTCACGCCACTAAGCTCATAGCCTTCCTGCTGGACCGGGGCGGTCGTCTGGAGCTCAAAGCCATCGCCACTCCTCCCTTGGATTTCGGCGGCGTGATCCAGGTTTTCGAGGCGACGCTGGCTCACGAGAAGTCCATCACTGGCCGCATCAGCGCCCTGTTCGAGCAGGCCCGCACCGAGAAGGACTACGCCAGCGAGATCGCCCTCCAGTGGTACGTCACGGAGCAGGTGGAAGAGGAGGCCCACGTGGGCGAGATCGTGGATCACCTCCATGCCGTGGGCGACCAGGGCGGCGCCATCTGGTACCTGGATTCCAAGATGGGGAAGCGGGCCAAAGGCTGAGTTCTAGGGTTTATTCCCCTTCATGAAGGGATGCTCGAAGCTCAGGTAGACAAACACAGCCTTTTCACCTCGGCTGGCGCCCACACCGATGGGCACCGCGACGCCCGGGACAATCTGGAGGCCGCTGGGGAAGTTGTAGGCCCAGCGGATGCCGGGGCTCAGGTAGGTGGTGCTTTGGGCCTGGGTCCGGTCTGGTCCGATGACTGCCTGGCTGTGGGTGTACACGTACTCCAGCATCACGTTGAAGCGGGGATTCGTCAGCCAGATGAAGCTCTGGCCCAGAGTCAGGTCCTGGGTGGTGGCTTTTTCACTGAGAGTGTCTTTGGCATTCGGAGTCCGGGTGGCTCCAAGGTTGGAGTGGGACACGAAGACATCGGACAGGACCCAGCTCACGGGGAACATGACTTGCATACCCATGGCGCCGCGGCCGTAGCCAACCTTCTCATTGCCGGTAGGCAAGATGACTGACAAACGGGGCGCGATGGCTACCCTGGCATTGCCATCACCGAGCAGTTGGTAACGGTAGTTCAGGGCGATGTCGCCGAAGGCCTGCTTGCCATCCGGAGTGGTGCCCAGTCGCTGCCAGGGCAGGGTGTAGCTGAGCTGGTGGGTGAGGCCTCCAATGGGCCATTCCTGGGTGAAGGTGTAAACCCAGTCCTTGGATTCCTGGTACCGGGTGAAAGTGCTGATGTGCTGGACGACGCCCGGTTCTTGGTTATAGGCCTCTTCCACAAGGAAGGAGTTGTCCTGGATGGGGCCTTCCTTCTTCTCCTGGGCTGTCAGGGTCGCGGCAAGTAGAAGGGCAGGAAGGAGTCGCTGGAGGAAGAGTGGGATGAGTAGGGTCATATAAAAGATACTTAGACTCATTAATGTTCAATTCAAGACCATCAGGCTTTGAAGTGACGTCCGTCACGGGGTCCGTGGCCGGTTGGGGTCGGGCTCCTTTTTGACGACCATCTTGGGCAAACCAGCTTGATTCCAGAAAGGGTTGTCGAAGTGTCACACGGGGAGGGTTCGAATACTTAGTGATACGATGGTCAGTTCTTTTGACCCGCCTGGAGTGCCCGTGAAACCCCGTTCTTTGGCCTTCTCCCTTCTGGCCTTCGTCATGGCCGCCTCCTCCTTGAGGGCGGACGAGGGCATGTGGACCTTCGACAATCCGCCCACCAAGCAGATCCAGGCGAAGTACGGGTGGGCTCCCGACCAGGCCTGGCTGGACCATGTGCGCCTGTCCGCCGTCCGCTTCCCCGGGGGATCGGGAGCCTTCGTGAGCCGGGACGGCTTGGTTCTGACGAACCACCACGTGGGCCACCACTGGACCCAGTCCGTCTCCAGCGCCCAGCACGACTACGTGAAGACCGGGTTCGTCGCGGCCAGCCGAGGGCAGGAGATCAAGGTGCCGGGGCTGGCGCTGTTCACCCTCCTCGAGATGGAGAACGTCACGGATCGCATCGACCGGGCCGTACCTTCCGGGGCCGATGACCAGACGGCAGCCAAGGCAAGGTCCGCGGCCCTCGAGGCTCTCGCCAAGGAGCAGAGTGCGAAGACCGGTCTCGACTGCCAACCCGTGTCCCTCTATCAGGGCGGGCAGGCCTGGATCTACCGGTACAAGAAGCACACGGACGTGCGCCTGGTGATGTCCCCCGAATATGGCGTCGCCCAGTTCGGCAAGGACTGGGACAACTTCAGCTGGCCCCGGCAGGATCTGGACTTCAGCCTTTTCCGCGTCTACGAGGACGGCAGGCCCTATGTTCCCGCCCATCACCTCGCCTGGAGCGGCCAGGGCATCCACTATGGGGACCTGACCTTCACCGTGGGGCATCCTGGCCGCACCTCCAGATTGGAGACGCTGGCTCAGATGGAGGCCAAGCGGGACGTGACCAATCCGCTCCTCATGCGCAGCCTGGATCGGGGCCGCGCCGCTCTCCACGCCTATGCCGCCCAAGGGGAGGAGCAGTCCCGCCTTGTTTCGGATCTGCTCATGGGGGCCGAGAACAGCTACAAGGTGATGGTCGGAGAGATGGATGGTCTCAGGGACAGGGTGGCCATGGCCAAGGTGGCCGCAGCCGAAACAGAGCTTCGCGCCAGGGTGGACGCGGATCCCAGGCTGAAGGCCTTGGCCGGTCAGAGCTGGGCGAAGATCGAGGACGCTGTTGCCCAGCAGAAGGCCATCGCGCGGGAAAACTTCCTGGCGGGCTCTGTCCGTGACGGGCTACTGGGCTCAGCCCTTGCTCTGCATCGCTATGCGGTGGAGATGGTCAAACCTGCGGAGCAGCGGTCCCGGCAGTACCTTAATGAGAAGGCCCTCGCGGCCCTGAAGGGGCGCCTTGGAGGGGACAGGTCCGAGGGAGCCGGGCGGGAGCCCCTGGCCCTCCAGGGCTTGATGGCTTCGGCCCTTCAGGAACTCGGAGCCGATCATCCCATCACCCAGATCCTGCTTGAGGGCAGGTCTCCCGAGGCTGCCACCAAGGAACTCCTCGCGACATCACGAATCGCCGATCCATCCGTGCGCAGGGCCATGGTCGAGGGCAATCCCAAGGCCATCCTCGAGAGTGCCGATCCAGCCCTGGCCCTGGCCCGTCGACTGTCCCCCAAGTTGGAAGACGTCCAGAAGCAGCAGCAGGCGCTCCAGGCGGTGATCACGGAACACCTCGCACGGATCGCGAAGGCCCGGTTCATCGCATACGGCACCTCCACCTACCCCGATGCCACCTTCACGCTGCGCCTGTCCTATGGATCGGTGGAAACCTATCCCAGCGCCGGCACCCTGGCCCAGCCTTTCACCACCTTCGCCGGCATGTACGATCGTGCCGCGGCCTGGGGCCCCAAGGCGGAGGAGGGTTCCTGGGAACTACCGGCCCTCTGGCTCGAGCGTCGGGACAAGCTGAACCTCTTCACCCCCTACAACTTCATTTCAAGCAACGACATCATCGGCGGGAACTCCGGCAGCCCGGTGGTGGACAAGAAAGGCGAGTTGGTGGGCGTGGCCTTCGACGGCAACATGGAGAGCAATGCGGGTCGCTTCTACTTCGACTCCCGGATGAACCGCTGCCTCTGCGTGGATGCCCGCGCCATCGTGGAGGCGCTGGAGAAGGTCTATGACGCCAGGCACCTTGTGGCCGAGCTCACGGGCAAGTAAGGACTTTTCACCACGAAATTTCTGTTTGTCTCGCATATCGGCAGAGCCGATGCCGAGAAGACTCGAAGATCACGAAGCAGATCTATTTTTCTTTGTGGTCTTTGTGGTCTTGGTGGTCTTCGTGGTTTCTTCTTTCCCCATGGAGTTGCCCAATGCGCCTCGTCGCTCTCGCCCTGCTGTTCGTCCTGCCAACCCTGCACGCGGACGAGGGCATGTGGACCTTTGACAACATCCCCATCCGGCAGATCAAGGCCAAGTACGGCGTGGACCTCGACGCCATCTGGCTGAGAAAGCTCCAGCTGGCCACGCTCCGCTTCCCCGGCGGTACTGGCGCCTTCGTCAGCGCCGAGGGCTTGGTCGTGACCAACCACCATATTGGGCGGGGCGGCATCGCCCAGCTTTCCAGCACCAGGTTGGATTTCGTGAAGGATGGGTTCACGGCCGCCAACCGCGATCAGGAACTCAAGGTTCCGGGCCTCGAACTGATGATGCTCGTCTCCACGGAGGATGTGACCTTGCAGGTCAATGGCACTGTGGCCAAGGGCATGGCGGACAAGGATGCGCTGATGGCACGCCGCAATGCCCTGGCTGAGATCCGCAAGGTAGAGGAGGCGAAATCAGGTCTCACCTGCGAGCCGGTCACGCTCTACCAGGGCGGCGAGTACTGGCTCTATCGCTACAAGAAATTCAACGACGTGCGTTTGGTCGCTGCCCCTGAAGTGCAGGTCGCATCCTTCGGCGGCGATCCCGACAACTACACCTATCCCCGCCACAACCTGGACTTCTCGCTATTTCGCGTCTACGAGAACGGGCAGCCCTACAGGCCCCAGGCCTTTCTCCGCTTCCAGCCCAAGGGCGTCGCCATGGGGGAGCTGACCTTCATCTCAGGGCACCCGGGCACGACCTTCCGTCAGCAAACGCACGCCCAGATGGTCTACGCCCGGGACATCGGCATTCCCTTCCAACTCCAGTCCCTGGCCCGTCAGAAGGAGGTCCTGCTGACGTTTGCGGCTACCACACCGGAGGCGCATCGCCTTGCCGCCGAGACTATCTACGGCGTCGAGAACGGGTTCAAGCGTCTAAGCGGTCAGCTCCTGGGCTTGGCGAAGGCCGGGAACCTCCGCAGGGTGGAGGAGGCCGAGTCTGCCCTGAAAGCGGCCGTGGCGAAGGATTCCGAGCTGCAATCCCGCGTGGGTGAGAGCTGGGGCAACGTGGCCCGGGCCGTGGAGCGGCAGAAGGCCCTGCTGAAGGAATCCACCTACACGGGTTCAGGCCGCGTGGCACTGCTGGGCCACGCCTTGACCCTGGTTCGCCTCGCGGAGGAGGAATCCAAACCCTCTAGCCAACGGCTCACGGAGTTCAGCGAAGGCAACCTCAAGGCCACCAGAGCCCGGTTGCTGTCATCGCGGCCTGTGCAAAAGCCCATTGACGCCACGCTGCTCACAGTGGCCCTTCAGGAGGCTTTGGAGCAACTTGGTCCCGGCCATCCCTTCGTGCGGGCCATCCTGGGCGGCCAGTCGCCGGAAGCTGTGTCCAAAGCCGCTGTGGAAGGCACGAAGCTGGACGATCCCTCGTACCGCAAGCAGCTGGCCGAAGGCGGCAAGGCCGCGCTGGAGGCCAGCACGGATTCCCTGATCCTGTTCGCGAGGAAACTGGAACCCTTCAATCGGGCCATCCGCAAGCAGATGGAGGATGAGGTCATCAGCGTGTTCAGCGAGCACGGCGGGCGCATCGCCGAGGCCCGGTTCCAGGTCTTCGGGAAGGCGCACTATCCGGACGCCACCTTCACCCTGCGCCTCGGCTACGGTCCCGTCGCTACCTACGCCAACGGCTCCGGAACCCTGGCCCAACCCTTCACCACCTTCATGGGCATGTACGACCGGCATCTGGGCTGGGGCGGCAATGCAGCCGCCGCCGAGGATGGCGCCTGGACCCTGCCCCAGCGCTGGCTGGATCGGCAAGGGAAGCTGGACCTGGCGACGCCCTTCAACTTCATCTACGCCTGCGACACCGTCGGCGGCAACAGCGGCAGCCCCGTGGTGAACGCCAGGGGCGAGTTCGTGGGCATCAACTTCGACAGCGTCTACGAAGGGCAGGGCGGCTACTACGTCTACGACGCCGACACCAAGCGCGCCGTGGCCACCGATGCCCGCGCCATCCTCGAGACCCTGCGGAAGATCATGGACGCGGATCAGCTCGTGGCCGAGTTGTTGGGGAAGTAAAGACCATTCACCACGAAGACGGGAGAAGTCATTTTGTCTCGCGCGTCGGCGAAGCCAATGCCGAGAAGACCACGAAGAAGAAACGGTGTTCCTCAGTGGTCTTCTTGTCTTCGTGGTGACTTCTGTTTGTGAATCAAGCGGCCATCGCGCGCCTGGAAGCCGTCCTGGCGCGATACTAGGTAATTCTTCCCGTGGGAGGACGCCATGAGCGGTCCTGGTACCACCCGTCGTGACTTGTTCAAGCTCAGCGCCGCCGCCGCGGCCGGACTGATTGCCGCCCGGCTGGGCGCCATGGAGTCCAACGAGTCAGTGGAGCCGAAGCCCGCTCCGATGGCGCCCCTCAATCCCGTCACCGCCACGGCCATGCCCACCCGCAACCTCGGTCGTACTGGGCATCTCGTAGGTCTCTTCAGCCTGGGCGGCCAGGCCGCCATCGAGCAGCCGAACAACGAGAAAGTGGCGATCCCGATCATCGAACGGGCGTTGGACCTGGGCGTGAACTACCTGGACACCTCCGCCCGTTACGGTGGCGAGGCCCGCTGGAGCGAGCAGTACCTCGGGCAGGTGCTGAAGCGGCGGCGCAAGGAGGCCTTCCTCGCCACCAAGACCCACGACCGCAGCGCGGATGGATCGCTGCGCCTGCTGGAGACCTCGCTGAAGCTGCTGCAGACCGATCATGTGGACCTCTGGCAGTTGCACGCCATGAGCACCATGGAGGACGTGGAGCAGGTCTGCGCCAAGGGCGGGGCGCTCGAAGCCTTCCAGAGAGCCAGGGACCAGAAGCTGGTGCGCTTCTTGGGCCTCAGCGGCCACACGGATCCCGACGTGCTGGCCGAGGCCATCCGCCGCTTCCCCTTCGACACGGTGTTGATGGCCTTCAACGCCGCCGACACCTGGTACCTGCCCTTCAAAAAGACCCTGCTGCCCCTTGCCGTGGAGAAGGAAATGGGCATCATCGGCATGAAGATCCCCGCCCGGGGCCGCATCCTTGCAGGCGCCCAGCCGCCGCCGCCCGAGAAGCAGCGGGGAACGGCGAAGCATGACCGCCCCGGCACCCTCACCATGAAGGAGGCCATGCGCTACACCCTGAGCCATCCCGTGAGCACCGTCATCATCGGCGTGGACAACATCGCCCAGCTGGAAGAGAACATCTCCATCGCACGTAGTTTTCTGCCACTGAATCCCGCACAGCTGGAAGCCCTGGAGCAGAAAGTGAAGCCCGTGTACGGGCAGGCGTCATGGTACAAGCGAGACGCGCCGCCGAATCCGCCGAAATGAAATCATTGCGAATCAATTGATCCTGATGAGCACCGATAAAGGCTGACCATTGCTGAAAAGATGGGCGAGAACCCTTATTCTCGGTGAATGAGGCTGGTAATGGTGGCAACATGCCTTCGCATCCGTTGATCAAAGCGGATCCCAACATGGAGGATGAAGACATGGATTTCTTCACGAGAAGATGTATTTCGCTGATCCTTCCGGCGGCCCTGAGCGTTTCCCTCGTCTTTGCTCAAACCATTCCTGTCGCCAAGCCGGAATCGGTAGGCATGTCCTCAGCTAGGCTCCAGAAGCTGAAACAGGCCCTGCAGACCGAAGTCGACAAAGGGAACATTCCAGGCGCCGTCATCATGATCAACCGCAAGGGCAAGCTGGTCTGCTCGGAGGCCATCGGCTACCAGAAGAAGGATTCAAACGTGCCGATGAAGAAGGATTCGATCTTCCGCATCTACTCGATGACAAAGCCGATCGTGTCGGTCGCCGCGATGATTTTGGTCGAAGAGGGCCGGCTGGTCCTGGCGGACCCCATTTCCAAGTACCTGCCCGAATTCGCGAAGATGCAGGTCAGCGTGGCGAGCAAAGATGCATCGGGTGCCATGAGTTATTCACTGGTTCCGGCGGAGCGTCAGATCACGGTTCAGGATCTGCTGCGCCACACTTCCGGCATCGGTTATGCGGAAATCACCAAGAACACTCAACTCAAGAAGGCTTATGCCGAAGCTGGACTGTACGTGGAAGGCGGTACGGACTACGATCAGCGCCGGGTACCACCGAAAGATGAGGTCTCTGGGCTGGCCAAGGCGCCCTTGTCGACCCAGCCTGGTACCAACTGGGAATACGGCATGTCAGT
>CAIXHJ010000059.1 GCA_903919165.1 uncultured Holophagaceae bacterium | reverse complement strand
GTTGACGCCATCCCCCCGGCGCTGGATCTGCGCCAATAGATCCGATTCGAAGCGGTTCACGATGGGGCTTCCAACCGTGCCAGGAATCGGAGGAGGGAAACTGGTACCGGCTTCTCGCACCACAGGGCCTCGGCCCAGTCGCACAGGCGCAGCGAGCCCCAGTGCATGGCCCGGCCCAGGACGCCTCGGCGGAAGGCCGGATGGGCGATGCGCGTGGCGGGCTGCGAGGGATCCTGGGCGAACTGGCTGCCGAAGGCGTCGAAGGCGGCCATGCGGCGCTCCCACACGGCGCTCACATCCACCAGCAGGTCAGGCTGGCCAGGGTTCTCGCCGCCCACCCAGGCTATGGCTGCGGGTCGCCAGTGCTCGCCTGGACAGGGGTAGTTTCTCAGCCCGGCGTAGTAGGCCGCTTCATGGGCCAGACGGAATGCGCGGCGGTGATCGGGATGCCGGTCCTCCGGATCAGGAAGGATCACCACCCGGGGCCGCAGACGGCGGATCTCGGCCATCAGGCGGATCCTATCGGCCTCGTCTTCCGTGAAGCGGCCATCCGGGAAGCCCATCACGATGCGGTCCACGCCGAGGATCCTGGCGGCCTCCTGGGCTTCGGCGAGGCGGGTCTCCGCGGTGCCGCGGGTGCCGAGGTCGCCGCTGGTGAGGTCGAGGATCGCTGTCTTCATCCCACGATCCGAAGCCAGGGCCAGGATCCCGCCCACATGCACCTCCACATCGTCCGGATGGGCGCCGAGGGCGAGGAGGTCGAGGCCGGAGAGTTCGGGATCAGGGCTCACGGCTCCTCCAGCAGGATCACGGGGTCTGTGCTGTCCATGCGAGTCAGGATGGCATCGAGCAGGGCCCCGTTGCGCAGCCACGGGGCACCAGGCATCACACGTTCCTGGGGAACGCCGAAGGGGAAGAAGGTCTGGCGCAGGTGCTCAGGGTCGCCGCCCAGCAACCGGGCCGCGGCCAGGCGATGCAGGCGGCGGTCCAGCTTCGTCAGCCGCTCACGACTTCGCACCTGCTCCCTCTGGAACCGGGTCTGAAGAGACTCGGGCCAGGATGGGTCCGGGTCCACACCCTGGAACCGGGCTGAGGGGAGGGGGCCGGGCCAGGCCGCCAGGCGATCCCAGGCGCCAAGCCTCAATGCATCAAGCTGTCCGGCATCGAGGCGGAAACCCGATGGCAACACGAAGACGCTGGGGCGGGGAAGGATCTTCGGCGCGGCCAGTCCGACGCGATCCCAGAGGGGTTCGCAGAGCCGCCAGTAGGCCCGCTCGGAAGGGCCAAGCACCGCTCCAGCGACCGGCAGCATCAGCGACTGCATCAGGGGACGGAGGGCGGCACCGGGGCTGAGCCAACAACCCTTGGGCAATGGTGCGCCGGCATCCAGCCGTTGCCTCTGGCCCGTGCGCGGATCCAGCGAGAACCAGGCGGCCTGGATCCGCGGATCCAGGGGCAGCGGTGCGCCCTGCGCTACCAGGGATTCCGCCTGTCCCGCGAGCAGGGCCTCGAGATCCAAGGCCCGCCAGCGTTCCAGTTCGCTCTGGATGGGCTCCCTGACTGTGGGCTCCGTGGGTGAGAAGGGACGCAGGCCGCGTTCCCAAATCGGTCGGCCCAGGGCCAGGACATGACTTCTGAGTGTGGGCTCCTGAGGTTCGGGCAGAGGCCCCCACAGAGAGACCGCCTCGGCCTGGTGGGCCGGTGTCCAGGGCAGCCACCCGGTCGCGGTCCCCATGCGTGCGTCGAACCGGAAACGGTGGCGGACCAGCCGGCCGCCAGTCCATCCAGCCACAGTGGCCACTTCGGCGCGATCATGGTCCTCGTCCGCCAGCCAGTAGATTGCTTCGCCACCGGTGCGGCGGGCCTCGGCCAGGGCTGCCAGGGCCTTGGCCACGGAAAGGGCGGGACTCCATCCCGCGCCGATCTGCTGCCCGGTGGCGATGACGGGCCTCGGGCTCATGGCCGCCCTCTCGGGGGTGGCCCAGGCCTTCCGCACTGGCGCGTCGTACACATGGGCCTAGCATATGCGATGCTCGACGGGATGTTGAACGTAGAACCCTGGATTCCTCCGGCCTCGCCTGATCTGGCCGTCCTAGCCATGGACGCCGCCGACCGGGCGGGCGTCCCTTCGCTGAGGGCTTGGCCTGAGCGGCGCCAAGGCGGCATCGGATTCGGCACGTTGCCACCCTTTCTCTGTTGGCGCGGTTTCGAGAACGGCGCCTGGCATCTGGTTCTGCTCCAGGCCCGGGAAGTGGGCGCACTGGTCCCCGGGGCCCGAACGGCCCCGATGCCCGACAGATGGCTCGACGAACTCGACCTGGATTCCCTCGCCAGACCCCTGATAGGGCATCCCGATTTCCCGGGCGGGGTTTCGGTGCATGTGGTGCATTTGCCCGGAGGGGACTTGTTCCGCGTCCGCACCCTCGGATCTCCGGCACCAGAACTCGTGGCCGAAGTTCTAAAGCGCACGAGTCATATCCAGATCTGGAATCTGTCCGATTAGGTACTCCGGAGGGACCCCATGCTCAACCTGGACCTGTCCACCTTGAAGGAAGCCGCCATGGCGGTGGCCCTGGGCCTGATGATGGGCCTGGAACGCGAGCGCCACGGTTTTGAACGCACCCAGGAAGAGCAGGGCGACCCCCAGCATCGCCGGGGAGCGGACCGCGCGGAGGCCCCTCACGGAAGCCTGGGGGCCCGAACCTTCGCGCTGCTGACTCTGCTGGGATGGATTTCGGTGAAAGTGGGGGGTGAAGGCCTGGCCATGCCCATCACTGTGTTAGCTCTCACAGCGCTGATGATCGGCCTCTTCTACCATGAGACCACCGGGTCCGACCGCGGCCTCACCACGGAGATAGCAGCCCTCGCCGCGCCCCTGCTGGGCATGCTGCTCACCCGGGATGCGCTGCTGGCGGTGGCCGTGGCGGTCATCGTCACCCTGCTGCTTCTCTCGAAGCCCTGGATCCGCGCCTGGATTCCCAAATTGCACCGCGAGGATCTGACCGCGGCCATCCAGCTGCTCATCGTCTTCGCGATCCTCCTTCCCCTGCTGCCGGTCCGGACCCTGGATCCCTGGGGGGTACTGTCGCCGCGCAAGGTGGGATGGATGGTGGCCCTGATCGCCTCCGTGGACTTCCTTGGCTACGCGCTCAACCGTGTTCTCGGCTCCCGCCGGGGCACCTTGATGACGGGCCTCGTGGGCGGACTGGTGAGTTCCACGATGGTGACGGTCACCGTGTCACGCCAGGCCCGCGAGGACGCCGCCCTCCGGGGGCCCGGCCAGGTGGCCGTGATGCTGGCTTGTACGGTGATGGGCCTGCGCGTGGCCATCCTTGCGGGCGTGGTGGGTGGACCCATTCTGGCGTGGCCCCTTCTGTTGCCCATCGCCGCCATGATGCTGGTGCTGCTCGGATACAGCGGCTGGATATATCGCAAGGGTGCCATGCAGGTCGGCAGGAATGAGATGCCCGTCAAGAATCCATTCCACCTCACCCGAGCCGCTGCCTGGGGGCTGGGCCTAGCCACGGTGCTGCTGGTTTCGGCCGCGGCCCGAGCCTGGTTCGGGGACCGGGGGCTGCTGGTCGCCGCGGGTCTATCCGGCCTGGCGGACGTGGATCCGATCACCCTTGCGGTCAGCAGCCAGGTTCGCGGAGTAGGCCTGCCCGCGACCACGGCCACGCTGGCCATCATCCTGGCCATCGGCGCCAATACTCTCGCCAAGGCTGGATTCGCCTGGATCTCCGGTGGCCGGGCCTTTGGACAGAGGCTGGCCCTGATGCTGGGGGCCTCGCTGGCGGCGGCGCTGTTCGTGGCCTGGATCCAGCTCTGACGCAAGTGTGCCTGACCATACTCGGGCGGCGGCGAGGAGTATGGCTGAACGTTCTTACTTGCCCCGGTTGCTCATGCGGGTGTGGGCCACGCCGCTCTTCCCCTGGGGTTTAGCGGATGATCGCACGACGGGTTTGGGGCCAGAGGTGGCCTTGTGCTTGGCGGTGACGGCCGTGGAAGTCGGCTTATCCGCGGCCTGGACTGATTTCAGAAGGTCAACGGGAACGAGTGGCTTGGTCATGGGGCACTCCTGGATCCAGTCTAACCCTAGGGCGGTACAAAGCACGGATTGCGACATCCCCCCTGAAGATCCTGCCTGAGTGATGTGCGGGGTTCATGGGAAGCCCGGACGTGGAGCGGCTAAGCTGGATGGGACCGGTCCACACCGGCAGATCTTCCCGGGAAGGGTGGGCCATGAAGGGTTTCGCGGGAAGTCGCCTGGTCCTCGAAGGTCCCGTGTTGTAAGATAACCAAGAGGTATTCATTAGATGCCCATGACCATGCCCTTCCAACCTGGCGACCTGGTGGTGGTGGTGCTCCATTCGCCCCGGGAGCGCATCTGGGGACACCTGCTGGGCCTGGACACCTCAGGCATCGCTCTCCGCGGAGTGGACCTGACCCCGTGGGAGGAAGTGCTGACCCTCGTCCGTACGGAGCAGGCAGACCAGGTGGCGCTGGGCACTCGATTCCTGCCCATGCATCGCATTGAGGCGATGTACCTGGATGAGGTCAGTTCCGGCGCCCCCAGCCTGGCTGAGACCTTCCAGGACCGGACGGGCCGGGATCCCCGAGTTTTCCTTGCACCTTCTCCCACTCGCAGACCCGCGCCCCGTCGACGGAGGAAACCTTGACTCACGCCAATCACACCCGCTGGATGGAGCGCTTCCGTGCCCGTGCCAAGGATCTACAGCGACACATCGTGCTCCCCGAGGGCCGGGATGATCGCACGCTGCAGGCCGCCCAGCTGCTGGTGGACCAAGGTCTCTGCCACCTCACCCTGCTGGGCGATCCCGCCGACATGGCGAGGCGTGGTGGGGTCATCGGGCTTTCCCTGAAGGGCGCGGAACTGGTGGATCCTGCCAAAAGTCCCCTCCTGTCGGAGTTGGCTGGCGCCTACTTCGAGCGCCGCAAGGCGAAGGGCATCACCGAGGCGCAGGCTCTGGAGGCCGTGCACAACCCGCTCTGGTTCGGTTCGATGCTGGTGCAGGCGGGCCGCTGCGATGGCATGGTGGCCGGCGCCCTGAACACCACCGCGGAGACTGTACGGGCCTGTCTACAGGCCATCGGCGCCGCCAAGGGTATCAAGACTGTCTCCAGCTTCTTCCTGATGATCCACCCCGATGCGGCTTTCGGCGAACAGGGCGCCATGATCTTTGCGGACTGCGCAGTGGTGCCCGACCCCACCCCCGAGCAGCTGGCGGACATCGCCCTGGCCTCGGCGGAAAACGCCCGCCGGGTGATGGATGTGGAGCCCCGCGTGGCCATGCTCAGCTTCTCCACCCGTGGATCCGCCGAGCATGCCTGCGTGGACAAGGTGCGGGCAGCCCTGGCCATCATCAAAGAGAAAGCACCGGCACTGGCTGTGGACGGTGAGCTTCAGGCCGATGCGGCGCTGCTGCCCACCGTGGGACAGAAGAAGGCGCCAGGTTCCTCTGTGGCAGGCCGGGCCAACGTGCTGGTCTTCCCCAGCCTCGATGCCGGCAACATCTGCTACAAGATCACGGAACGCCTGGGCGGGGCCGTGGCCCTCGGCCCGCTGCTCCAGGGACTGGCCCGGCCGGCCAACGACCTGAGTCGCGGCTGCAGCGCGCAGGACATCGCGGACGTGGCGGTACTGACGGCCCTTCAGTGAAACGGCTAGCCCTCTTCATTTCCGGCACCGGCGGCAATGCCCTTAACCTGCTTAAGGCTTGCCTCGAGGGTCGGGTTCAGGCGCTTCCGGTCCTCGGGCTGGCCTCTACACCGAAGGCCGGGGGCATCGACCGACTTGAGTCCGAAGGGCTGCCCACTTCAGTGGTGGTCCGGAAAGACTTTGAATCGGACGAAGCTTTCTCAGAAGCGTGCTACCGGGTAGCCGAGAAAGCTGGCGCCGACGTGATCTGTCTCTGCGGCTGGCTGAAGAAGCTGACCGTGCCCCGGCGGTGGGAGGGTCGCATCCTCAATATCCACCCGGGCCTGCTGCCCCAGTACGGCGGGCCGGGCATGTACGGCATGCACGTCCACCGGGCTGTGCTGGCCGCGGGGGAATCGGAATCCGGTGCAACCGTCCACCTGGTGGATGGCGAGTATGATCACGGGCGCATCTTGCAGCAGCTGCGGGTGCCCGTCCGTCCAGGTGACACGCCGGAGGACCTGCAGAAGCGGGTCTACACAGCTGAGATGGAACTGTACCCAAAGGCGTTGGCGGCGTATCTCGCCGAATAGGCCTAGACTATGGCCATGATTCCTCTCCTCACCGCCGACGAGATGCGGGCTGCGGAGCGCCAGGCCATCGAGGGCTGGGGCATTCCGTCGCTGATCCTCCAGGAGCATGCAGCCCTTGGGGCTCTGGCATTGATCCCGCCAGGCGAGGCGATCCAGGTCCTGGCCGGACCCGGGAACAACGGTGGGGATGCCCTCGCCCTTGCCCGCCTCGTCCGCCTTCAGGGGCGTGAGGTCACCGTCTGGTCCCCCTTCACTCAGCCCGAGTGGCGCGGAGATGCGGCCATCCAGGCCCGGTTGTGGAAGGGGCTCGGAGGCGAGATTCAGCATGCATCTGATCCAGCTGAGATCATGCGGAGTTGGCGCGGCTGGGTGGTAGATGGTCTCTTCGGTCTTGGCACGGTCCGGCCACTGGAAGGCCCTGCGGCGATCTGGGTGGAAGCTCTGAATGCCACTGGCCTACCGGTACTGGCATTGGATCTGCCCTCGGGTCTGGATCCCAGTGCCGCAGACATCCCTGGAGAAGCAGTGCGAGCCACGCGGACGGCCTGCTTTGGGGCACGCAAAGTCTGCCATGGCCTTCTGCCTGCCCGGGAACTCTGCGGGGAGATTTCAGTCATCCCGGTCCCATTGGACCGGACGCCGAAGGCCTTGCTGCTGCTACTGGAACGTCCGGTCCTCCCATTGAGGGATTGGAATGCCCACAAGGGGAGCTTCGGTCACGTGGCGATCCGGGCGGGCAGCCTGGGCATGAGTGGTGCAGCGGTTCTGGCAGCACTGGGGGCGCTGCGCGTGGGCGCTGGGCTGGTGACGGTACTGACGGAACCTGAGGTTCGCGCTGAAATCGCCGCACAGGTCCCGGAGGCCATGGTGCGCTCCTGGCAAGGATCAGTACCTCAGGAAGCTGATGTCCTGTTGGTGGGGCCGGGGGGCATCGCTCAGGTTCCGGATTGGGATGGCCCGCTGGTGGTGGATGCCTCGGCGCTCAAAGCGGGGGAGGGTCATCGCTGGATGGAGCGGCCTGGGACGGCCATCACACCCCATCCTGGGGAGTTCGCCCGCCTTTTCCAGTTGACCCGCCCCTTGTTGATGGACGAGCGGCTGGTCCAGGCGCGGCAGGTGTCCCTGGGCAAGCCTGGCGTCCTGCTCCTCAAGGGGGCCCAGAGTGTCATTGCCGGGGGCGCCAGCGAGGACCTTTGGATCAACCCCACAGGGCATCCGGGTCTTGCGACCGGGGGCAGTGGAGACCTGCTGGCTGGAATGGTGGCTGGATTCCGCGCCCAGGGCCTGCCCATGCGGGAGGCGGCGGCCGCGGCAGCCTGGTTCCACGGCGCCGCGGCAGATCGTCTCCCCGGCGCTGGCCTGCTCCCCCGGGATCTAGCCGGGTTGCTGCCGGAATTGTTGCGTGCCTGAGTCCTTCCTGCCTGACGACGCCGCCACAGAAGCCCTGGGTGAGGCCCTGTCCAGGGTGACACCCCCGGGTGGGACCTGGCTGCTGCACGGCGAACTGGGGGCGGGAAAGACCACCTGGACCCGCGGCTTCGTCCGGGGATTGGGAGGTGACCCCGACGAGGTGGCCTCGCCGACTTACGCGGTGTTGCACCGCTATGGCCACCCCGCAGGACGGATTTACCACCTGGACCTCTACCGGTCGGGACCGGAGGGTGTGTGGTCGCTGGGACTCGAGGAGTGCCTCACCGCCTCCGACTGGCTGGTCGTCGAATGGGCCAATGGGGACGGGCCTTGGCCCACATCGTGGGTGGCCCGCCTGTGGATCGAGACTGATGGCGATGGCCGCAGGGCGAAATGGACACTGCCTGACGAGCCCTCCGCGCGATGATGGATCCATGAGCCTGCTCATCCTCCTTTCCTTGCTCACCTGCCTTCTGGCTGCCCTAGCGGTATGGGCCGGTTTCAGGAAGACGGGATCGGACCCCGCCTCCTTCGAAATTATGCGGCGCCATACCGAGGATCTGGCCTCGCGGGATCGGGTCGAATCACAGCAGGCTTTGGTTTCCCACCTTCGGCCTTTGATGGCTGAACTCGGGGAAATCAAGACGGCCCAGGCCGAAAAACTGGCGGAAGGGTTCCGGCTCCTCGCCGCAGCCACCCAGGATGCTCTGAGGGCCTCACGGGAGGAGCAGGCCGTGCAGCTCAATCAGGTCCAGCAGCAGGTGGAGAAGCGCCTTGAGGCCATCCAGAAATCAAACGAGGACCGCCTCGAGCAGATGCGGCGCACCGTGGACGAGAAGCTGCACGAGGCCCTGGAGAAGCGCCTTGGTGAAAGCTTCAACCTGGTCGCGCAGCGGCTCGAACAGGTTCAGAAGGGCCTGGGGGAGATGCAAACCCTGGCCCAGGATGTGGGGGGCCTGAAGCGCGCACTGACCAATGTGAAGACCCGTGGCGTGCTTGGCGAGGCCCAGCTGGGGGCACTGCTGGAGCAGTTCCTGTCCGCCGGGCAATATGCCTCCAACGTGAAGGTGCGGCCTCGCTCCCCTGAAGTGGTGGAGTACGCCGTGAAGCTGCCGGGGCCTGAAGAAGGCGGCGCCGTCTGGCTGCCCATCGACGCCAAGTTCCCCCTGGAGGACTACCAGCGCCTCATGGAGGCTTACGAAGTAGGGGACCTCGCCGCCGTGGAGGTGGCTGGCAGGGCTCTCGAGGCCCGCCTGCTCTCCCAGGCGCGGGACATCCGGGACAAGTACATCGCTCCTCCCTACAGCACCGATTTCGCGCTTCTCTTTCTGCCCTTCGAAGGCCTCTACGCCGAAGCACTGCGTCGGCCGGGCCTGCTGGAAAGGATCCAGCGGGAGTGCAAGGTCACCTTCGTCGGACCCACCACCCTCACGGCTTTCCTCAACAGCCTCCAGGTGGGGTTCAGGACCTTGGCCATCACCAAGCAGAGCGGGGAGGTCTGGAAGCTGCTGGGCCATGTGAAGGCCGAGTTCGGGAAATTCGGGGAGTCGCTGGCAGTGGTCCAGGAAAAACTAAACCAAGCCAGTTCAAGGCTGGGGGATGTCTCCAAGCGGAAGGAACTCATGGAGAAGCGACTGGCAGGGGTCGAAGTCCTATCGGAAGAGGAGACACCCGCAACCCTCCCAGGCCCGTACCGCCAGGAATAATTCGTTTCAAAATTCGGGGAAATGCCTTAGGATTCGGGCCAACCCAGGGGTGAGATGCTGAAGGGACGTGAACGTCACGGGATCGGCGAGGTGATCGCCGTGGACCGGAATTATGTCCCCATGCAAGAAGTCAGCCGCCGCCGGGCCCTGTGCGCCGTCGTCGCAGGCAGAGCCCATGTATTGAACCCCGCGACCTTCGAGCGTCATGTGGACCTGGAAGGCCGGCTGGAATTGATCATCTTTCCCCATGTCCAGGCCTGCAGCGATTCCAAGCTGCTCCTCGGACGTCTGGAGCGACGGGTCCTTCGTCGCGACCACTTCCTCTGCCAGTACGAAGGTTGCCAGAAGAAAGCCACCACCGTGGATCATGTGATGCCGCTCTGTCAGGGCGGATCGACCACCTGGCAGAACCTTGTTGGCTGCTGCCTGACCTGCAACCAGGCCAAGGGCGGACGCACCCCGGAGCAGGCTGGGATGGTGCTGAAGCGTCAGCCCAAGGGACCACGTGCCCACCTCTTCGAACGGTTCGAGGAACTCCTGAAGCGGGCCAGCGCCGCCTGATAGGTCGGGAGTGTCTCATACGCTGATAAGCTTAGTCGGGAATAGATCTTAGGTGTGAAACTTCCAAGCCCTTGAGGCGCCCGGCACCCAGCACATAATTTACGATCTGGGCTGTTAACAGCGCGGAATTCAGCCAAGCCAGGCGCCGAGGAACTTGAAATGCGGCCAGGGTTGGCGGCAAAGGTCCTTGGAATCAAGGGCTGCTCGAGTTCTGGAGCTTGGTGGAAGGGTTAGTAGCGAAAAATTCGCCACTAACCGATTGCAAGTTTGTGACAATTAATGAACAAAAAATGACCTTTTCTTTTTTGGCGAATGACTCTAGTCTCTTAGACTTAGGAGGAACTCCCATGCCTTCAGTGGATATCAGCTCCCAGTCTGGTAAGGATTTCGCCGGGGATGCTCTAATCGTACCCGTATTTTCTGGACGCGAGCGCCACCGACTGCCACTTGCCATCAGCAAGGTAGCTCGTCAGGTGATGGATGAGGAG
>CAIXHJ010000058.1 GCA_903919165.1 uncultured Holophagaceae bacterium | reverse complement strand
CTTCCCCCAGCCAACGCTTGCGTTGTCTGGGATCTATGGTCATCGGGGCATGGCCCCTCTGGCGATCTGGCACGCATGCCTGCCAGATCTGTCACCCCTTTGGGGGCACTGCCCTCCAGGTATCGCACGCAGGGCGTGCTCCCGCTCGTGATTGCTCGCGGACCTGGAGCCTCCCCCCAAACCCCTGCCAAGTGTGGTGTCTCAACGGGGAGGATGATCCAGGTTCTCGCGGAACACCACGCTAGAACTGGTCGAGGTTCGCTACCCTCCTAGGGCCATAGGTTGTTGGGGACTGGAGATGAGGTCGAGAAAGGTGGCTTCCACCCAATGACCGGCACATGGATCCGCTCCCGGGCTTGCTGATGGCGTTCCTGCACAGAGCCAGGGCCGTTTCAAATGCGGCTTCAGGTGTCCTGGGCGGCTGGACCTGGCAGAGGACCTCAGCCTCGTCGTCAAAGCTGTAATGGTTCCCTTGCAGTCGGACCAGGTCTGCCTTCGCAACCGTCTTCTAGGCTTCCGGCACTTAGTAGGCGTCCACAAAGTTGGAATCGTGCGGAACTGAATCGCGTCAGGTCTTCACTGAGCCTAGTGATCTGCGTCAAGTTTGCGGAGGACCCATAGACGGTTTGGTAACGCGGGTCCTGAGTGGTGCCGGTCTACGCCGCAGTGGGGACCTACCTGGGACTTGGAATTCTCCGTGGAATCTTTCAATTGTAAAGATGACACAGAGGTCATACAATCCCCCACGAGAATTGCCAAACCAGTCACCATCCTTACCTCAGGATAAAATTTCCTCCCCCCCGGCCACTCAGCATGAGTGAGCTTGTCTCCCTCTCCCCCAACCAAGCCACGTACAAGAGTGGCAATCTGCGCAGGAGCTAACCCATATGAACAGAATCAGCCTCACGAAAAACGTGCTGACGGCGTCCCTCATGATGCTGCCGTTCTCCCTGGTGGCGGGCGATGCACCCGGGTACTTCAAGATCCCTGGCACCGATACCACCTTGAAGATCTACGGCTTCGCGGAGCTCAACGGCGTCTACGACATGGGCACCCACAACTCCGACATCGACGACTACGACTGGGCGTCCTTCCTCCCGGTTCAGCCCTTCGATCATCCAGTCCCCGGCGTGCAGAGCGCGACCACGAAGAACAACTCTCTGTACATGACCGCCCGGACCTCCCGGTTCGGCTTCACCACCACGACACCCAGCGATATGGGCCCCATCACCATGAAGCTGGAAGCCGACTTCAACTCTCCGTCGCCCAGCAACTTCTCTTCGCCGACGACCACCAACGGCAACACCTGCCGCATTCGCCAGGCTTACGGCCAGGTCGGTGGCTTCCTCTTCGGCCAGACCTGGACCACCATGTTCGACGGCGACTCCCTGCCTGACACCGTCGATTTCAACGCAGTCCCCTCGGCCACCCTGTTGCGCATCCCCATGCTGCAGTACACCTTCAAGGTCGGCTCCAAATCCTCCCTCGCCGTCGCCGCCGAATTCCCCTTCAACCGCATGTTCCAGGGCGCCTCGGGCCATGTCGTTTCGCAGGACGCGGGCGAAGGGTACGGCGGAGATGCCTACCAGGACATTCCTGACCTGCATGCCAACTGGACCTACAGCGACGGCTGGGGACACGTTTCCCTCCGCGGCGTCATGCTCACCTACAAGACCGGTGGGAACCAGGTCCTGACCGGCGTCGGCACCAACACCACCACGCAGGGGAGCATCAACTCCACCGGATTCGGCGGGGCCCTATCCGGACACTTCAACATCGCGAAGGACACCGTGGTCTGGTCCGTGATGGGCGGCAACGGCGTCGGTCGCTACCTGTTTGGCGACATCCTCCAGAGCGCCATCAATGATGGCCACCAGATCAATCTCTGGAAGGGCCTGGGCTGGCACGTCGGCTACACCCACGTGTGGGATGCCAAGTGGCGCAGCAACCTGATCTACTCTGAGGTCAGCAACACGGATCCCGGCGCCTACAACGGCCAGACGCTCAACAAGTGGATGCAGTCCTCGGCCAATCCGAACTACTGGGGAGCTGACGGCCAGCCGAACAAGACCCTCCAGAACGCCATGGTCAATACCTTCTACCAGATCTCCAAGACCGCTTCCTGCGGCGTCGAGTACGCGTGGGGCACCCGCAAGACCTTCGCGACCTACACCTCTGCTGGCGCCTTGGTCAACGACGGCAACACCGGCACGCAGAAGCGCATCAATTTCGTGTTCCACATCAACTTCTTCTAGACCCAGGCCATCCAGCTCAACCAGACATTCCATCCAATTTCAGGAGACTGCATGAAAAAAATTTCCCTAGCAGCACTGGGCCTGGCCATGAGTGCCATTCTGCCCTTCATTGGCTGCGACAAGAACAAGGATGTCGTCCTCGGCGGCGTCGCTCCCCTGACGGGAGAGGCTGCCACCTTCGGCACCTCCACCAAGAATGGTTATGACCTTGCCGTTTCCGAATGGAACGCCAAGGGCGGAGTCCTCGGCAAGCAGGTCAGGATGGTGTTCGCCGACGACAAGGGCGACCCCGCGGAAGGCGCCACCGTCTTCACGAAGCTCATCGAACAGGACAAGGCCTGCGCCATCGTCGGCACCGTCATGTCCAAGGTCTCCCTGGCCGGCGCTCCCATCTGCCAGGCCGCCAAGGTCCCCATGATCGCCACCGCCTCGACCAACCCCAAGGTCACGGGCGTGGGGAACTACGTCTTCCGCGCCTGCTTCATCGACCCCTTCCAGGGCACGGTGGGCGCGAAATTCGCGTTCGACGATCTGAAGGCCAAGAAGGCCGCCTGCCTCTTCGATGTGGGCAACGACTACACCAAGGGCCTCTCCGAGTTCTTCAAGGCCAAGTTCACCGCCCTCGGCGGTGAAGTCGTCGGATTCGAGGGCCATGCCACCGGAACCTCCGACTTCAAGGCCCAGCTGACCAAGGTGCTCGCATCCAAGCCGGATGTCCTCTACATCTCCGACTACTACAGCGATGTGGCGATCATGGCCAAGCAGGCCCGTGAACTCGGTTTCAAGGGCCCCATGATCGGTGGCGACGGCTGGGATTCCCCCAAGCTCGTGGAAATCGCCGGCCCCGCGGTGGAAGGCTGCTTCTTCACCAACCACTACGCCAAGGAAGACAAGGCCCCCATCGTCCAGGAATTCGTCAAGAAGTACACAGACAAATTCCATGTCGCCCCTGATGCCCTCGCGGCTCTGGGCTACGACGGCGCCAACATCATGCTGGACGCCGTCAACCGTGCGGGATCCACCGATGGCGCTGCCATCCAGAGCGCCCTGGCCAAGACCGATCTGCGCGTGGTCACCGGCCAGGTGAAATTCGATGGGGAACGCAACCCCGTGAAGTCCGCGGTCATCATCGAGATCAAGGGCGGGCAGCAGGTCTACAAGACCACCGTTGCCCCGTAAGGACACAGCAGTCGAGTTCTTGAGGGGGGGCCAACGGCCCCCCCTCAATCACGAAAAAGGAGTCACCGGATGGGCTCAATCTTCAGTCCGCAGCAGATCGTCAATGGTCTGCAGCTGGGAGCAATCTACGCTCTGATCGCGCTGGGCTACACCATGGTCTATGGGATCGTGCGCCTCATCAATTTCGCCCACGGGGATTTCTTCATGGTCGGGGCCTATGCGGCCTTTGGTTCCTTCTTCATGTTCAATTTCTTCCTTCCCCCCGGCAACGGGCTGGCCTTCATCGTGCTGATCCTGGCGATGGCGGCCGGTGCTGCCATCGCCGTCATCACGGATCATTTCGCCTACAAGCCGCTCCGGTACAAGCCGAAACTCTCCTCTCTGGTGACCGCCATCGGCGTGTCCATGCTGCTTGAGTACCTCTTCTCTGCTATCCCCGTGATCGGCCCCTCGCCTAGAGGATTCCCGGAAGTGCTGCCGAAGAGGATGTTTCATTTCGCCCACGTGGAAATCTCCAATTACGTGATCGTCGACCTGGCGGTGGCCGGTGTGCTCATGATCGGGCTCACCTTCCTCATCCAGCGGACCGCCCTGGGAAGGGCCATGCGCGCCGTGTCCCAGGACAAGGATGCGGCCAAGCTCATGGGGATCAATGTCGACCGGATTATCTCCCTGACCTTCCTCATCGGGGGCGCCTTCGCCGGCGCGGCG
>CAIXHJ010000057.1 GCA_903919165.1 uncultured Holophagaceae bacterium | reverse complement strand
GGCCACGAACTGCATGAGCACCGAGGCCAGACCCTGGCCGACGCAGGCGGCGCTGGTATAGATGACGGCCTTGCCGCCCTGCACGCGGATCCTCACGCGTCCCACATCCGAAAGCCCCACACCGATGCCGGCGTTCTTCATGGCGCAGGCCACACCCGCATCGGGACGGGCCTCGCAGAGTTCTTTCACGGCCAGGAGGGTCTCCTTGAGGGCCGTGCCGGGATCCGCGACCTGTCCGTTGGGGAGCACATCCCCGGGCTCCACCGCGTTCTGGTAGCGGATCTCCCAGGGGGTGAGGCCCACCTCCTTGGCCAGGAGGGTGACGCAGGATTCCATGGCGAAGCAGGACTGGGTGACGCCGAAGCCGCGGTAGGCACCGCCGGGAGGGTTGTTGGTGTAGACGCCGATCCCCACGATGTCCACGTTGGGTATCTTGTACGGGCCCGCCGCATGGGTGCAGGCCCGCTGCAGCACAGGACCGCCCAGGGAGGCATAGGCCCCGGTGTCCTCGAGAAGATGGGCCTTCACGGCGGTGATGTTGCCGGCGGCATCGGCTGCCACGGTGAATTCCATCTCCATAGCGTGGCGCTTGGGATGGACCCGGATGCTTTCCTGCCGTCCCAGGGTGACCTTCACGGGGACGCCCGTGGCATTGGCCAGCAGCGCGGCGTGGTGCTGGACGATGAGGTCCTCCTTGCCGCCGAAGCCGCCCCCGACGTAGGCGCTCACCACCTTGACCTTCTCGGGCCCCACGCCCAGGACACCGATGATCCCCTTGTGGTCGTCGTAGATGCTCTGGGTGCCGGTATACACCGTCAGGGTTCCGTCCGCCTCGGGCACGGCCAGGGCGCTCTCGGGCTCCATGAAGGCATGCTCGGTCTCCGGGGTGTTGAAGGTGTGGTGGATGATGTGCGCCGCTTCCGCGATGGCCTTCTCCACATCGCCGCGCCGCAGGACGGTCTTGGCCAGGAGGTTGCCCTTGGGATGGAGTCGGGGCGCACCCTCCAACAGGGCGAGGCGGGGGTCCACCAGAGGCGGGAGCACCTCGTAGTCCAGCTTGATCCTGGTCACTGCCTCCTTGGCCTGGGCCCGGGTCTCGGCGGCCACCAGGGCGAGGGCGTCGCCCACATAGCGGGTTTCTTCGCCGATGGCGATCATGGCGGGCCAGTCGTGGATGATGTGGCCCTGGTGCCGTTCCCCCGGCACGTCCGCGGCGGTGAGGACGGCCTTCACCCCCGGCATGGCCAGGGCTTCCGTGGCGTCGATGCCGAGTACCTTCACCCGTGCCTTGGGGGCGCGGAGCACGGCCCCATGGAGCATGCCCGGGAGCTTCATGTCGTCGACGTACAGCCCTGTGCCCAGGACCTTGTCTCTCGCGTCGGCGCGGCAGACCCGGGAGCCCACGCTGAGGGGCGTATCCGAATCCGCTGGCACTGGCAGGTCCTGCCGGAACATCCGTGCGGAATCCAGAACAGCCTTTTCGATCTTCACATAACCTGTGCAGCGGCACATGCTCAGCGCCAGGGACTTGGTGATCTCCTCCGGGCGGGGATCCGGATTGGCGTCGATGAGCCCCTTGGCGGTCATGACCATCCCGGGCATGCAGAAACCGCACTGGACCGCGCCGGCATTGGCGAAAGACCAGGCGTAGACATCCTGCTCCCGGGGGGTAAGCCCTTCCACCGTCACCACCTTCTTCCCATCCAGCTTGGAGGTCTTGGAAAGGCAGGCCCGGGAGGCCTTGCCATCGATCAGCACCATGCAGGCGCCACAGGTTCCCTCCGAGCAGCCGTTTTTCACCGAGGTGATGTTCAGCTCCTCCCGGAGGAACTCCAGGAGGTTCATGTCCTTGGAAGTGATGATTTCTTGGCCGTTGATCTGAAGTGTGGACATCTTCGACGCCTTTCACACAGATATTCCAACTACTAAGCAAGTATGGCAGAGCAGGGGAGGCCTCATGAGTCCTGCGCCGCCTGCCAGCCGGTCTAGCTTTTTGGAAGGGTGGAAGCGGTGTGGCGGACCCTGAGGTTTGCTATAGAAAGAAAGTATGATAAATTTTTGTCTAGAACAATTTTTTTTTCTCTATTCATTTTCCCTTCCAACCCTCGCAACCCCCCATTCGTCGATGGACCTTGGACCGTTGGAATTTCAATCCCTGGTTTTCCACCCTCAGGTGCGCTCATGAGCAAATCAAACAAGGCCGTCGGCATTCTGGTCGCCGGGACCTGCATCAACCTCAGCATTGGCGTGCTGTACGCATGGAGTGTTTTCAAGAAGGCCATCGTGGCCAACTGGGGTTGGACCCACAGCCAGGCCAATGCGGCCTACACCACCGCCATCGTCATCTGGGCCGTGGCTCTCCTGATCGCGGGCGTGATCCAGGACCGCATCGGTCCCAAGCGGGTCATCCAGCTCGGCGTCCTCTTCGTGGGTGCGGGTCTCATCTCTTCCAGTTTCTTCCAGACCCCCTTCGCCATGGTCCTCACCGTCGGCGTGGTGGTGGGCACGGGTATCGGCTTTGTCTATGGCTGCATCACGCCGGCGGCCATGAAGTGGTTCCACTCCTCCAAGAAGGGCATGGTGAGCGGCATCACCGTCGGCGGCTTCGGTATCGCCGCAGTGTATCTGGCTCCCCTGACCAGCGCGCTGATCAAGAGCTTCGGCATCTCCCGCACCTTCCTGATCCTGGGTGTGGGGGTTCTCCTGGTGGCCTTGCCCCTATCCATGCTGGTGGACAATCCCCCTGCGGGCTATGTGCCGGAAGCCCCGGTGGTGGTGAAGAAACCCTTCCGCGTCAAGGTCGGCAGCTACGACCACACCTGGCAGCAGATGCTGAAGACCTGGCCCTTCTATGTCATCTGGGTGATGTTCGTCCTCTCCTCTTCCGCGGGCGTTATGATGATCGGCCACCTGGCCTCCATCGCCACGAAGCAGGCGGGCATCGTCAATTCCGCCTACATCGTCTCCCTGCTGGCCATCAGCAACGCCTCCGGCCGTGTGGGCGGTGGCATCCTCTCCGACACCATCGGTCGCCGGAACACCCTGATGGTGGTCTTCACCACCCAGGCCATCAACATGCTGTGCTTCGCCGCCTACACCACCATGCCTCTGATCTTCCTGGGCACGGTCGTCGCGGGTTTCTCATATGGCTCCCTGATGTCGGTGTACCCGTCTATCACGTCCGATAACTGGGGCATGAAGAGCTATGGCGCCAACTACGGTGTGCTCTACACCGCCTGGGGTGTGAGCGGCGTCGTGGGTCCCCTCATCGCCGGTTGGGCCGTGGACAAGACGGGAACCTATGCCATGGCCTACACCATTTCCGCTGCCCTTCTCGGCGTGGCCTTGGTGTTGGGCGCCATCCTCAAGCCCGTGAAGACGGCTCCCCAGGCGTAGATGGCGGTGGCGCGGACCCCGGGATAGCAGGACCAACCGGAATTCAGCACGGCCAGAATTCATGCGGAATGAAGAAATAGGTCAGGTTCATAATCCTCCCAAACCACCCTGGTGATCTCCATGCCTACCCGCCTGCTCATCCATAACGGAACGATCATCACCTTCGGCACTCCCTGCCGGGTGCTGGAGGGACAGGCCCTGCTTGTCGAGGATGGCCTCATCACCAAGATCGGGCCTCAGGACACCATCCCGGGGCCCTTTGACAAGATGATCGACGCGGGTGGGCAGGTGGTCATGCCCGGACTGGTGAACGCCCACATGCACTTCTACTCCACGCTGGTGCGGGGATTGGGCAAGATGGCCCCCAGCGCCACCTTCCAGGAGGTGCTGGACAATCTGTGGTGGCGTCTGGACCGCCAGCTCAACCTCGATGACGTGGAGATGAGCGCCCAGGTGGTCCTCCTGGACGCTATCCGCAAAGGCACCACGACCCTGGTGGACCACCACGCCAGTCCCTTCGCCATCACCGGTTCCCTGGACCGCATCGCCAAGGCCGTGAAGGTCTCGGGAGTGCGGGCCAGCCTCTGCTACGAGGTCTCGGACCGGGACGGCGGGGCCATCGCTACCGAGGGGCTGGAGGAGAACGCCGCCTTCGCCCGGCGCTGCGCCCGGGAAGGGGATCCGCAGCTGCGGGCCCTGTTCGGTCTCCACGCGGCCTTCACGCTTTCCGACGCCACCCTGGATCGGGCCGCGGCCCTGGGACGGGACCTGGGCATCGGCTTCCACGTCCACGTGGCCGAGGCCGCCTCGGATGTGTCCGCCAACCTCCAGGAGCACGGCCTCACGCCTGTGGCCAGGCTTCATGCGCATGGACTCCTGGGCGGGAAGAGCATCGCGGCCCACGCGGTCCATGTCACGGACGCCGACATCGACCTTCTGGCAGCCACGGACACCTTCGTGGCCCACAATCCCCAATCCAACCTGAACAACGCCGTGGGCATCGCGGACCTGCTCAAGCTCACGGCGCGGGGTGTCCGCGTGGGGCTCGGCACCGATGCCATGACCGTGAACATGCTCGAGGAGATCCGCGTGGCCATGTGGGCGCAGCATCTCCGCCAGGATCATCCCAGTTGCGGCTTCATGGAGGTCGCCGGCACGCTCTTCGGGCGGAATCCGGAACTGGCCAGCCGCATGTGGGGCTTCCCCGTCGGCACCCTCCAGGAAGGCGTCGTCGCCGACATCATCCTGGTGGACTACCACCCGCCCACGCCGTTCAACGATGACACGGTGCTGGGCCACCTGATCTTCGGCATCTCCCAGGCGACGGTGGATACCACCATCTGCGCCGGCCGGGTGCTTATGGAAGGCAAGCGCCTCACCATCGACATCGACGAACCTGCTCTGGCGGCCCGCAGCCGCGAGCTGGCCCGGAAACTCTGGGACCGGTTCTGATCCCCGGTTTGGCTGTTCCACCAGCCCTTTTCTCTGTGGGCTCCGCGGAACTCTGTGTCCTCGGTGTTCCGCCTTCTTGTCCCTGAATTCCCGGGTCAACCTAATTTATTTGCCGGGCCTGCTGCCGCGCCTATGGATCGCCCCGGGCTGTATGGGCAGCCAGTGGTCCACGAAGAGGGGCTGGGCCACCTTGTCCGCCGCCTTGAGGCGCTTGAGGACGCCGGACTCGTCCTGGGCGGCCAGGACGATGGCAAAGGCATGGGCCAGGGCGGCGAAGGAAGTCATGCTGTAGCTGAAGAGCAGGTTCTCGCTCGGTACGGGGATCAAGATGTCGGAATAGTCCGCTAGGGGAGAATCCGGACGGTCTGATATGCCGAGGACGTTCACGCCGTTCTGCTTGGCGAAGATCGCCGCATCCACGGTCTCCCGGCTGTAGGGATGGAAGCTGATGGCTACGAGCAGATCCTGCACATCAAGGTTGGCGACCTGGTTGGAGAAGTCAGAAGGCAGTGCCGCACTGCAGGAAACTCCGGCCTGGGTCAGGTAGAAGGCCAGGATCAATCCCATGACGTGGCTAACGCCCCTGCCGAGGATGATGCGATGCCGGCTCTGAACCAGGATCTCCGCGGCGCGCTGGAGCTTGTCATGGTCCACCATCTGGATCATCCGGTCGAGGTGCTGGCTGTCCCTCTGCACCACTTCAGCCAGGGTCCCGTACAGATCTGTGGGGATCTCCAGATCAGAAAACTCCGAATCGGATCCCCCGGATCTGGCGTTGCACGCATTTCTCAGGGCATCCCGGAAATCGCTGTAGCTCCGGTATCCCAGGCGCTTGGCGAAGCGCATGACAGAGCCCATGCTGACCCCGGCCCGCTCCGCCGTGGATTCGATGCCCCATAAAGCGCCGAGCAGGGGGTCCGCCATCAGCGCATTGGCGATGGCGCGTTGCGCCTCGGGTAGCCCGTGGTAGGCATCCGCAATCCGGATCTGGATGTCAGGCAGATTGGATGGAGTCATGAGCAATAAATTATCATATTTGTAGATCTATTGTTTTCTCAGTGTAGTCAGAGTTCTGGGCTGCGCTGCCAGTAGGCCCGATGCAGTTCAGCGATTTCTTCCTCTACCTCCGGAATCGGTCCAATGACCTCGATGGCCTTCTGGCTGTGCGTGTAGATATAGCGAGCAGGCACATCCATCGTGGGATTCTCGGCATGATCACCGGTCAGAGCAAGAAGGCGCCGCTCGTCCAAGCCGTAGACCAGACGGCCGATGTTGGCCCAATACTGGGTCGCCGCGCACATGGCGCAGGGCTCCACCGTGGTGTAGAGCGTGCAGTCCCAGAGATAGCCCGACGTGAAGTTCATGTCCGCCGTGCGGGCCAGCACGGCTTCCGCATGGTTGACCGTGCTTACATTGCCCTGTTCCAGCAGCACGGTCTCCTGGTCCGGACCTACCAGGATAGCCCCGAATGGATGACGCCCCATGGAGACGGCTCGGACTGCGATCTCCTGGGCGCGACGAAGATGCCGCACCATTTGCTCTCGGGTCGGTCCATTTCTGGATGAGGATGGTCCCAGGGCAGGAAATTCAGCCATCGTGACTCCTCAGAAGACACCCACGCCTAGCATTCTGCGAGGGACTTGCCGGGGGACGAACAAGATTTTTCACAGTGGGAGATATATTTATTTTGTCCCCCGCCAGAACTGTTAAATTTGTGCATGCATTTAAATTCCAGGAGGTAGGAGATGAAAAAACTTTTCCTCGCTTTCACGATGTTGGGTGCGCTCGCCAGCGGCCTCTTCGCGGCCCCCCCCAAGGCCAAGGTCCGCATCGCCCTCATCGTCGAGTCCACGGTGGACGACAAGGGCTGGTGCCAGTCCATGCATGACGCCATCAAGGCGGTGCAGAAGGAATACGGGAACGCGCTGGTCGAGTACAGCTACAGCGAGAAGATGAAGCCCGTGGACGCAGGTTCCGCGGCCCGCCAGTACGCTTCCAACAAGTTCGACATCATCATCTGCCATGGCGCCCAGTACAAGAACTTGGTCAACGAAATGGCCCCCGACTACCCGAACACTACCTTCGTCTTCGGGACCAGCGCCGACATCGGCGGCAAGAACGTCTTCACCTATATGCCCGAGAGCGAGCAGACCGGGTACCTCAACGGCATCATCGCCGGCATGGTCACCAAGGTGAACATCGTGGGCTGCGTGGGCCCCGTGGACGGCGGCGATGCCGCCCGCTATGACCGCGGCTATGTGCTCGGCGCCAAGTCCGTGAATCCCAATGTCCAGGTCAAGGTTGCCCACACGGGCAGCTTCGGCGACTTCGTCAAGGCCGCCGAACTGGCCAAGACCCAAATCAACGCCGGCGCCGACTTCCTCACCGGTTCCTCGCAGCAGGCCATGGGCGCTCTCAAGGTCGTCGCCGACACCAAGGACAAGACCATCTGGTGGGCGGGACAGGACACTTCCCAGCTCAGCGTCCCCGAAGCTCCCAAAGTCATCGCCGCATCCAGCTACAACTACAACGCTGTGGTGGAAGTCCTCATCGCCAAGCGGGAGGCCGGCATTCGCGGGGGCGAGAACATCCCCCTGAACTTCGCCAACAAGGGCTTCGTCTTCCAGTACAACGACAAGGTCGGGAAGATCCTGACCCCGGCCATCAGGAAGGCCGTGGACAAGGCCAGGGCCGACATGACCGCCGGCAAGCTTCCCCTCGCCTGGAAGGACGTCAAGTTCTAGGACCTATCGGTAAACCTTCGGCCCCGGAAAACCTCAAGTCTCCCGGGGCCGAAGTCCTTTCTGGGGAAATGTCCCACGGCACGGTCATCCGGGAGCGTTCGTGAAAGCAGCCGCCGAACCCATCAACGAACTCAAGATCGAGGGCATCACCAAGCGGTTTCCCGGCATCCTGGCCTGCAACAACATCTCCATGCAGGTGTCGCGGGGGGAGGTACTCGCGCTGGTGGGCGAGAACGGTGCGGGGAAATCAACCCTCATGAACATCCTGGCGGGCCTCTACCAGCCGGACTCGGGAACCATTTCCCTGAACGGCCGCGAAGTCCGCTTCCACACCCCCAACGACGCCTATGCCTGCGGGATCGGCATGGTGCACCAGAACTTCATGCTGGTCCCCAACATGACCGTGGCCGAGAACGTGGCGCTGGGACTCAAGAGCCTCCACCGGTTCATGAATCTGGATCTCAAGTCGGCCAAGGCCAGGATCATGGAAGTCTCCGAGCACCACCAGCTCCCTGTGAATCCCGATGCCCACATCTGGCAGCTTTCCGTGGGCGAACAGCAGCGGGTGGAACTCATCAAGACCCTCTGTTTCGGCGCCCAGCTTCTCATCCTTGACGAGCCCACCTCGGCCCTCACTCCCCAGGAAACCGACGACCTCATCGACCGCCTGAAGCGCATGACGGGCGAGCTTTCCATCATCTTCATCAGCCACAAACTCAACGAGGTCAAGGCCCTCTCCGATCGGGTGGCCATCCTCAGGCACGGCGCCGTGGTCTTCAACGGGCAGACCGTGGACCACACCTCGGCGGACTTGGCCGCGCTCATGACTGGCCGCGAGATCCACCTTCCCCGGAACGAAGGTCTCAGCATGGGCGGAGGCGTGGTTCTGCAAGCCCAGGATCTCCACGTCCGGGGTGACCGGGGCCATCTGGCTCTGGATGGTCTGGAATTGGAGCTCCACGCAGGCGAGATCCTCGGCCTGGCGGGCGTCTCCGGCAACGGCCAGCGCGAGCTTGCCGAAGCGCTGACTGGGCTCAGGCGCGTGGAATTGGGCAAGGTGGATTTCCTGGGCGCGGACATGACCAACAAAAGCCCCGCCTCAATGATCGCCGCTGGGCTGGGCTACATTCCCGAGGACCGTCACCACGAGGGCATCGTGCCCAAGTTCTCCGTGAAGGAGAACCTGGTCCTCAAGGACTTCCATACCGCCAAGTTCAGCTGGTCGGTGGTGCTCAAGCAGGGCCAGATCGCCCGCAACGCCGAATCCCTCAAGGCGTCCTTCGATATCCGCTGCTCTTCCACGTCCGCGGCGGGAGGATCCCTTTCGGGAGGGAACATCCAGAAGGTGATCCTGGCCCGGGAGTTGGCCCGCGAACCCAAGGCCCTGGTGGCGGTCTACCCCACCAGGGGCGTGGACATGGGCGCCCAGGAATTCATCCATTCCCAGCTCCTCGCCCGCCGCCGCGCAGGAGGGGGGGTGCTGCTCATTTCCGAGGAACTCGAGGAAATCATGAACCTGTCGGACCGCATCGCCGTCATCTACAAGGGCAGGATCCTCAAGGTCCTGACCTCCCTCGAGGCGACGCGGGAACGGCTCGGTCTTCTCATGGCGGGGGTGGCCGATGAATAAGTTCAAGATCGCCTACGGCGCGGGCGTCATCCTCCTGGCCGCCCTGGCCGCCGCGGTCCTCGGGGCCATGGTGCTCAAGGCCATCGGGGCGAGCCCCGTCGATACCTACGTGACGATCTTCACGGGTCCGTTCAAGGATGTGTTCGGCATCACCGAAATCCTCGTGCGGGCTGTTCCCTTGATCCTGGTGGGCCTGGGAATCGCCATCGCCTTCCGCAGCGGCATCATCAACATCGGCGCCGAGGGCCAGATGCTGATAGGCATCCTGGCCGCCACCGCCACGGCGCTGGCCCTGCCAGGGTTGCCACGGTACACCCTGCTGACCCTAATCATGCTCGCAGGCGCCATCGGCGGCGGCCTTTGGGCAGGAATCGCCGGCCTCCTCCGGGCGAGACTCGGGGTCAACGAGATCCTCTCCACCGTGATGCTCAACTACATCGCCGCCCAGTTCTACACCTTCTTCCTCCGGGGACCCATGATCGATCCCGGCGAACTAGAAACCGGCTCGGGCACGCCTCAGTCCATGCGCCTTCCCGAATCCGCCATCCTCAGCCACCTCATACCCGGTACCCGCCTCCACACGGGCCTGATCCTGGCCCTTGTCCTATGCGTTTGCGTCTACTTCTTCCTCTGGCACACCACCTTCGGCTTCCGGCTGAGGGCCGCCGGGGCCGAGGCCAAGGCCGCGCGCTACGCGGGGATCCATGTGCCGGGCTCTCTGGTGATGGCCATGGTCCTCTCCGGGAGCTTCGCGGGAATCGCGGGGGCCGTGGAAGTCACGGGCCTTCACCACCGTGCCATCGAGAACATCACCTCCGGGTACGGGTTCGCAGGGATCGTGGTGGCGCTCTTCGGAGCCCTCCATCCCGCGGGTATCGTGCCGGCGGCGGTCTTTTTCGGTCTCCTGCTGGTCGGGTCGGACATGACCCAGCGCTCCGCCGGGGTCCCGGCGAACATGATCCTGGTCCTCCAGGGCGTGATCATCCTGTGCATCGTCTCGGCCAAGATGTACCTCAACAACGCCTATGCCCAGGAACGGGCGGCCAGGTTCTTCTCGCGCCTCACGTCGAAATCCTCTCCGGAATCCGCCAAGGATGGAGGTCAGTCGTGACCCACGGTTTTG
>CAIXHJ010000056.1 GCA_903919165.1 uncultured Holophagaceae bacterium | reverse complement strand
GGCCGCGCCTTTCGATTCAATCTTCTCGGTATGGCCGTGCGGCCATACACGAGACCTCGAAGGTGGACCTACGGGCGGATCGATCATTTCTTCTTTGCAGGAGCCTTGGCCGCGCCTTTCGATTCAATTTTGATGGCCACCTGCTTATAAGTGACGGTGACCTTGTCACCTGCCTTGAGTGCGTCCTTGCCGGCAGTACCCCCATCGGTATAAAAGCGCCACTCCTCCTTGCCAAGGTCGAGGGTAAAGCTGTCGGCAGCCACTTCCTTGACGGTACCGGTCTTCTGGTAGGTGGCCGCAGCGGCGGCCCAGCCAAGTGCGGCGCCAAGGAGGGCGACGGTGGCAAATGCTGCGTAGGACTTCATGCGCATGTGTTCTCCTTTGTGCTGGAATGAGGCGAGGCTAGCATATCTGCAGGCTTCAGCCAAGACTGGGTGGACACCCTGGTGCCCAGGAGACCAAGCCAGGAATTGATGCCTCCCTTCAGTGGGTGTGCCCAGCCATAACGCCCAGGCGTGTTTAGGGGGGAGTTTTCGAATCTGTGAACATGTGCGACCAGTCCTTGGGGACAAAGAACACCTGGGGCTTGCCATTCTTCAGAAACACCAGGGAGTCCCACATCGTTCCCCTGTCGATCCGCACCGGATCGTCGGGACCTTCATCCATGAGAATAGCTTTGGATTTGAACAGCCCATGATGGAGGAAGAACCAGCGATTCTTGGTGTGGGCCAGATAGCCTTCCTTCAATCGCGTTGTGCCTTTCACCCTTCGCGCAAAGGCCCGGACCACGCGTCCGCTACCGGAAGGGTCAAACTCCAGAATGGCCAATTCCGCCCAGAGTGGGACATCGCTCCGCCCAGGCTGTTTCACCCAGGCCATGATGCGTCCTTTGAATCCCGCCAGCATGAACTGCAGAATCCGGAACAGCATGGGGAGCATAAGCAGGATGGCCAGGATGATCGCCGCCAGGACGGGGATGGCCACGTAGGGGTGGGTATAGACAAGAGCCAATAGCCCTATCACCCCTGCATCCTCGGCCAGACTGATCAGGCTGTGGGCCGCAGGCTCGGGGGTCGAGTGCGCGAGCACTCGGACGCCCATCTTGGTGCCATGGGCACCCAGGGCAATGGTCCCGCCGGCGAGCATCGCGAGGACCTGAACGGTAGGGTGGAGGTGGCCTGCGGCCCCCAGGGCCAGCAGGGCCCCTCCGATGGGGCGGATGAAGGTATGGAGACCGTCCCAGATCACCGTCACGAAGGGGATCTTGTCTGCGAAGAACTCGAGCAGGCAAAGCAAGCCTGCGGTAATGAGCACCGCAGGGTGTCCAAGAATCTGCAACTCCGGCGGAAGACCTGCCACCCAGTGGAACCGTTCCGCCAGCCCAACAGCTAGGACGGAAAGATAGAGATTCACCCCGGACACCACGGAGAGGCCGAGGATGCCCGCAAGGCTGGAAACCGGCGCCACGATAGGCTCTGTCGACTAGTGGTGGAAGAGGCGCAGGATCAGGAGTAGCAGGATCGCACCGCCTACACTGATGAGGGCGCTGAAGATGCGGCCGTTGGGCCTCTCCCCGGATTCCAGCCCAATGGCCTGGGCCAGGAAATGCCCACCGAAGGAGCCCACCACGCCCACGATGCCCGTGAGGAAGAGGCCCATGTGTTCAGCCCCCGGAAGGATGAAGCGGGCCACGAGCCCGACGATGATGCCCAGAATGAACTTCCAGATCAGGTGGAACATGACAGCCTCCCATGGTGGGTTCAGCGAAATTGAGGGTATCCCTATGGCCAGCGCACAAACCCATACAGTTTCTCAGACATGCAGGGCTCCAATCGCCACGATCAGGCGACATACATATCTTGATTTCGCCTTCGAGGCCCCCAATGTGTTGCCACTCGAGAAGGGTCAGTTCAGTAATGTCCACACCCGCAATACCTCGCTGACGCTCCAGGCTTGCGCGTCGCACCCGCGGGGTGTGTGGGGGGCATCGCCGTCGAGGATCTCGGGAAGCTGGCCATGGCAGCCTGAGTCCAGAAGGGGGATCATCGAGCCGAGCCAGGCGCAGGCGGTGGCGCGAGCGACGGGATCCCCGTCCCAGGCCAAGTCCAGGGCCTCGCAGAGCAGGGGCAGTTGCCAGACCCAGGCCGTGCCGTTGTGGTAGGCGGGCTTGCGGCGCGTGTCCTCGTCACCCTCGTAGCGGCCCTGGTAGGGACGAAGGGGATCGTTGAGGAGGCCACCCCAGGGTGCGGGGATGGGCAGAGGCACGGAGACCGGCAGTGGCGCCAGGCTCCGCAGCCCTCCTGGGACCAGCAGGTGGCGGGCGCAGGCGGCCACGGACTGACGGGCCCGGATTCCCGTCACCAGTCCCAGGGAGACCAGGAACAACTGGTTCGGGCGGAGGTGATCGGCAGGCGCGGCCTCCTTGGCCGCCACACCCTCCCCGGCCAGAAGGACATCCGCGTACCAGCCCCGGTCCTCCAGCCAGAAGGCATCCAGAGATGCCTCGGCCCGGGTGGCGGTAGTGGACCAGGGCTCACCATCGCTGGGTGCGCCGAGCCGATCGAGCAACCGCAGCAGACGGATCCACAAGGCCTGGATCTCCACGGGGTAGCCCTCCCGCGGCGTGCCCATGGGGTAACGAGTGTCCATCCAGGTGAAATGGGCTGGGCTCCAGAGCAGGCCTGAGGCGGGATCCATCCGCACCCCGTTGTGCGCTCCGAGGCGCAGGTGTTCGCCCAGGGACGTCAGCACCTCAAAAACGGTGCGACTTCCCGTCTCCGTCTGGAAGAAGGACGGACCCAGGTGTTCCCCGGCCTCCTCGCAAGCCAGGGCCAACCAGAGCGGGGCATCCGAGGTGTCGCGGTCCCCGGCGTGATCGGCGCCAAGCATGTTCGGCAGGGTGCCGCAGTCTTCCAAGGCCGCGAAGGTCCGTAGGATGAGTCCGGTTTCCTCCGCCTGTCCTGAGGCCAGAAGCCCCCGGCAGACGATGAGTGTGTCCCGGCCCCAGTCCAGGAACCAGGGATAACCCGCGATGACGGTCAGCCCATCATCGCGGCGGGCGAGGAAGGCCTGCAGGGCTCTTCGGAGACGCCCGGGGATGTTCAGGGTTTCTCCGGACTCGAAGGAGGGCGTTTCTTCCGGCGTTTCTTTTTCTGCGCTGACCATCACGCAGACTTCAGATCCTGCCGGAAGAGGCAAGTCGAACCAGCCCGGGCTCCAGGCGTCTCCCGAGTCCGCCAGTCCCCGAGAGCCCTCGATCGGATGATGGATGTTCCGGCAGGCCTCGGGCTGTGGGTGGTAGGCGCCTGAGGTCGCCCAGGCCTCCAATTGACGCCCCGCCGTTGGTGCGAAGCGGAAGCCCGTCCGATCTTCCAGGCTCGTCGTGGCGAATTGGAAATGCCCTTCCAGGGCCGCGCCCAGACTGGTTTCCCCATGGAAGGAACGGTCCTCCAGATCAAGCCGGACCGTGATCCGTACCGTGTGCTGCGAGGACAACTCCGTGTCCTTGCCTGCATTGGCGGGACGGGACCAGAACAGCGCCACGGAATTTTGATCCGCCGGCATGTGCGCTTCGAGGCAAAGCTCCACCTGCCTTCCATCTCCTGCGTTGGCCAGGAACGTCCAGCGGGCCGGAGGGCCCGATTCGAAGCGGACGAGGTTGTGACCACCCAGGGCCGTGATGAAACCATCGGCGTTCACCCAGGCACGCAACCGTTTAGCCAGAACGTGGCGGTCCGAGGGGGCCGTGGGATGGAGGTTCGCCGCCAGCAGACAATCGTACTTGGAAGTGATGCAACCGAGATCCGCATGCAATCTCGCCATGCCGCCGCGCCCGTTGGTGAGCAGGGCCAGGCCCTGGCGTCCGGGAGGTGGGATCTCCGGGCGCCCGGCCAGGAAGCGGATGCCAGCCTCAATGTCCCTGGCTTCAGGCGCGTGGCGTTGGACCAAGAGGGAGGCACCGCCTTTTCGTTCTGGACAGGGCGGGATGGCCGCGACGAAACCATCATCCACTGGGGTACTCCGCAGGTGCAGGTCTAGGTGGTCCGCCATCTGCACCGTGGCAGAGAAGGGAGAGGCGTCCTTCAGCAGCAGCCACTGGCCGGGCGCCACCAGGCTCACACGGCAGGCATCCTCGGCCTGCCAGACCGTCACCTGGGGGAAGGCTGGGTTTGCAAGGGCCGCATCCAGGGCCGCCAACAAGTCACGTCGCAGGAGCCCGCCCTCCACATGGGGCAGAGCGGCGAGGAATGCCTCGGGATCCCGCGCGGCTCTAGTGGCCAGACGCCACCAGTCGCCGGGGCCGAACGATTCCGCCGGATGAACTGCAGCCAGCGACTGGAGGGCCCAGGCGGCCTGGGCGCGTGCACACCGATAGGCTTCTCCAGCCAGACCCAGGGGATTGGGATGGGCCGAAAGGCAGTAGCTCCCTCCGGGTGGGAGGACCAATTCGCGGCTCCCGTCCGGCAGGGCCCTGCATCCTGGTATGGGCTGGCCGAGGAGGTCCACCGGGGAATCGCCCAAGGGGGC
>CAIXHJ010000055.1 GCA_903919165.1 uncultured Holophagaceae bacterium | reverse complement strand
TGGAGATCCTCGAGGGCCTCCGCAGCCGTCAGGGCGTCCTTCATTGCCGTCAGGCGGGCCTGAGCTTCACCCGCGAGAGTGGCCTGGGTCTGCAGGGCGACCTTCAGGGTCTCGGGCACCGAGATTCCGGCGGCGGCTAGCTTGCCGAGGCTATCGGCGCGGGAGCCGAGATCGGCGGTGACGGAGGGCAGGATCTGGGTCTCGGCCATCTGGCGCAGGACCTGGGTCTCAATGGCGATGACCTTCTGGTACTCCTCGTGGCGGATGTGGAGCCGGGATTCCTGCTCCCCTTCCGACAGGATGCCGGGCTTGGCCAGCACGGCCTTGACCGCGGGCTGTTCCCAGATGTGGAGGGCCGCAGCGGTGTCCTTGGCGTGGGGCAGGCCCCGGCGCTCGGCTTCCTTCTTCCATTCTTCAGAGTAGTTGTTGCCTTCGAAGCGGATGGCTTTGGTCTCGATGATGGCCTGGCGCACTACAGCCAGAACCGCCGCCTTGTGCTCCTTGCCGGCCTTGAGTTCGGCTTCCAGCTTGGTGTTCAGGCCGTCCAGGGCCTCGGCCACGGCGGCATTGATCACCGTCAAAGGCAGGGCGATGGCCTGGCTGGAGCCCACGGCGCGGAACTCGAACTTGTTGCCTGTGAAGGCGAAGGGGCTGGTGCGGTTGCGGTCCGTGGCGTCCTTCTCGATCCGGGGCAGGTTGCCGATACCGAGGTCAATGATCTTCTGCACAGAGGCGTCAGCGGCGGCGCCCTTTTCGATGGCGTCCAGGATGTGGTTCAGCTGGGCGCCAAGGAAGGCGGACATGATGGCGGGGGGCGCCTCGTTGGCACCGAGGCGGTGGTCATTGCCCGCGAAGGCGATGGACGCGCGCAGCAGGCCGCCATGGGTGTGGATGGCCTTCAGGGTGGCGCTGAGGAAGAAGAGGAACTGCAGGTTCTCCTCGGGGGTATGACCGGGCTCCAGCAGGTTCTGCCCTTCATCTGTGGCGATGCTCCAGTTCACGTGCTTCCCACTGCCGTTGATACCGGCAAAGGGCTTCTCGTGGAGCAGGACGGCCAGGCCGTGCCGCTCGCCCACGGCCTTCATGAGCTCCATGAGCAGCTGGTTGTGGTCGCTGGCCAGGTTCGCGGCTTCGTAGATGGGGGCGATCTCGAACTGGTTGGGAGCCACTTCGTTGTGGCGGGTCTTGGCGGGAATGCCCAGCTTGAAGCACTCCAGTTCGAGTTCCTGCATGAAGCCCAGGACGCGGGACTTGATGCTGCCGAAGTAGTGATCCTCGAGCTCCTGGCCTTTGGGGGGCCTGGCGCCCTGGAGGGTGCGGTTCGCGAAGAGCAGGTCAGGCCGCTGGCGGGCCAGGTCGAGGTCCACGGCGAAGTATTCCTGCTCGGGGCCGCACTGGGCGACCACAGATCCAGCGTTCACTCCGAAGAACTTGAGGGACGTCTTGGCGCTGGCGGACACCACGTCCATGGAGCGGAGGAGCGGCACTTTGTGGTCCAGCGCCTCGCCATGGTAGCCGATGAAGGCCGTGGGGATGCAGAGCGTTTTCCCGATCGGGCCTTCCATGATGAAAGCCGGACTGGCTGGATCCCAGGCGGTGTAGCCCCGCGCTTCGAAGGTGGCGCGCAGGCCGCCGCTGGGGAAGGAACTGGCATCGGGCTCGCCCTGGATGAGCTGGCCGCCGCTGAAGCGTTCGATGACCGTGCCGGGTTCGTCCCAGGCGATGAAGGCATCATGCTTCTCGGCCGTGGCGCCGGTCATGGGCAGGAACCAGTGGGTGAAGTGGGTACAGCCCTGCTCCAGGGCCCACTCCTTCATGGCGATCGCCACGCTCTTGGCCACCTCGGGCGACAGGGCCTCACCGCGCTTCAGCGCCTGGCGGTAGGCCTTGTAGACATCCCGCTGCAGCCGCTCGTGCATGGTGCGCTCACTGAACGTATTGCAGCCGAAGTACTGGCTGATCTTGATCTGGTCCAGCCGTGAGATGCTGGATGTGTCTGGCGCCTGGGCCGTCTTAGCCATGTGTCCCCCCTATTGGATGAATGAGACATGAATCCATCTAGACCTGGACCGATGACCGCCCCTGGGGAGCAACCAACGGATTCCCGCATCCACCTGGATCCTGCGATCCGTGTCCAGGATAGCGGAACCTCGGTTGTGACAACAGGACTTCATGCATCTTTACGCTCTCTTAACATGCTTCGCGACCTCCAGGATCATCAACGTGACCTGCCGCGGAACCCTTCCCTGGCCTGGGAGCGGGCGGCCTTCTCAGAGGTGTTGGGCCATCCGGACCCCGGACTCCGAATCCGTCGGTTTCTGGGAAAAAGCTAGTGCACCCAGCCTGAGATTGCTGGATCAATGGGGGGGATGGCGCGGTGTACTTCCATCGGGGCATGGCCCCTTTGGCGCTCCGGCGCACAAGCGCGCCAGGGCTGTCACCCCTCCTGGGGGCACTGCCGTGTCCCCAGACCCCTGCCACATGGTGCCCATGTGTGGGGGAATGATCAGCCTATTCTGCACGGGCACCACTAGAATCAGGGCATGGACCTGACCGCCCCCTACGTGCCCGATCTCGAAAGCATCCCCCAGGGAATCGACCTGCCCTCGGAGATCCGGCGGCTTAAGGTCGAACGCCGGGCCATCCTCCTGGCCCACTACTACCAGGAGCCCGAGATACAGGACCTGGCGGACTTCGTGGGCGACAGCCTCCAGCTGAGCCAGCAGGCCGCCAAGGCCGACGCGGATGTCATCGCCTTCTGCGGCGTCCACTTCATGGCCGAAACTGCCAAGATCCTGAGCCCCACAAAAACCGTGGTGATTCCCGACATGGATGCCGGCTGCAGCCTGGCGGACCGCTGCCCGGCGGATTACTTCGCCGAATGGTTGAAGCAGTATCCGGATCATGACGTGGTGAGCTACATCAACTGCTCGGCAGGCGTGAAGGCCCTCAGCACCATCATCTGCACCAGCAGCAACGCGGTCCGCGTGGTCGAGAGCCTCCCGAAGGATCGCAAGATCGTCTTCGCGCCGGACCGCCACCTTGGCAAGTGGGTGATGAAGCAGACCGGCCGGGACATGGCGCTGTTCCCGGGCTTCTGCATCGTGCACGAGCAGTTCACAGCGAAGCGCTTGGCTGCACTCAAGGCGCAGCATCCCGAGGCCAAGCTCATCGCCCACCCGGAATGCGACGCCACTGTGCTCCAGTTGGCGGATTTCGTGGGTTCGACGGCGGCTCTGCTCAACTTCGTGACCAGGGACAGCGCCCAGGCCTTCATCGTGGCCACCGAGGCCGGCATCCTCCACCAGATGCGCCAGCGACGGCCCGAGGCCCTATTGATCCCGGCCCCTGCTGACAGCGGGTGCAACTGCAGCCTCTGCCCCTACATGAAGCTGAACAGCCTCGAGAAGCTCTACCTCTGCCTGCGGGACCTCAACCCCGAAATCCGCATGGACGAAGGTCTCAGGGTCCAGGCCCTGAAACCGCTGGAGCGGATGCTGGCATTGGGCTGATGGCGGTTGACCCTGGGGATGGAATGTCCCTCGCCGATGGATCCAGTCCAGAATGGGGCATGACGTCCTGGAACCCCCACAGCTGGCAACGCTTCCCGGCCCAACAGCAACCGGTCTACGACGACCCTTCTGAACTCGAGGGCATCCTCGCCCGTCTCCGCCGCATGCCACCCTTGGTGGTGCCCGAGGAGGTGGTCCGTCTCCGGAGTCTCCTCGCAGAGGCGGCCGCCGGGCGCAGGTTCCTGCTCCAGGGTGGGGATTGCGCCGAGCAGTTCAAGGACTGCACACCGGAATCCATCGAAGGCAAGCTGCGGGTACTGCTCCAGATGTCCGTGGCGCTCACTCACGGGGGCCGCAAACCCGTGGTGCGCGTGGGACGCATCGCCGGCCAGTTCGCCAAACCCCGAAGTAGTCCCATGGAAAAAGTCCGCGGCCGCGAGCTGCCCAGCTACCGGGGGGATCTGATCAATGGTCTGGAACCGGAAGAGGCTAGCCGCCGGCCCGATCCTGGCCGCATGCTGGAAGCCTACTTCCATGCTGCCGCCACGCTGAACCATCTGCGGGCGCTCACCGCCGGCGGATTCGCGGACCTGCATCACCCGGAGCGCTGGGAATTGCCGGGTGGGTCTGGCGAAGTGCCCGCCTACCGTCGCACCCTCGAGCAGGTGCGAGAGTCGCTCGATTTCCTTGAGGCCCTGGGGGGGGTCCAGCGGGACGTGCTGGAGCGCATCGACTTCTTCACCAGCCACGAGGCCCTGCTGCTGCCCTTCGAGGAGGCGCTCACCCGCTGGATCAGCGAGGAGGGCGGCTACTACAACCTGGGAGCCCACACCCTCTGGGTGGGCGAACGCACCCGGCAGCTGGACGGCGCCCACATCGAGTACCTCCGCGGCATCCGCAATCCCCTTGGCGTGAAGGTGGGCCCCAGCGCCACGCCGGACCACCTGGTGGACCTCCTCGGCCGGATCGATCCTGATCGCGAGCCTGGCCGGGTCACGCTCATTTCACGCTTCGGCGCCGCGAAGATCCAGGCGGCCCTGCCGCCGCTGCTGAAGGCCGTCCAGACCACGGATCATCCCGTGCTCTGGAGCTGTGATCCCATGCACGGCAACGGCACGGAAAGTGCCACCGGCCTGAAGACCCGCGAGTTCAGCGCCGTCCTGTCCGAGCTGAAGCAGGCCTTCGAGATCCACCGGGCCCACGGCTCCCACCTGGGCGGCGTCCACATCGAGCTCACGGGCGAGGCGGTCACCGAATGCACCGGCGGCACCGAGGCCCTGTCCGAGGCCGATCTCGCCAAGGCCTACGAAACCGGCTGCGATCCCCGCCTCAACGGTACCCAGAGCCTCGAGATGGCCTTCCTCATCGCGGAGATGATGCGAGGCTGATCACTGCACCGTGGGATGGACACCCTCCGCTCCTAGTCGCAGGATCAGCTGGTCAAAGCCCGCGCTGAGGCGCACTTCGGTACCGGCCATCAAGTCGGGAAGGGGTTTCAGCTTCAGGGGAGGCAGCAGCATCACCTCACCCGCATATAAGGGCGGCAACTCCAGGCCCTCAAAGGCCCTCAATGGCGCGGTCCTGCGGGTGGACCCGGCCCGCAGTTCCAGGCTGCCCCTGGGCCATTCATCCGTCATCCAGGCGCCCAGGACGGCACTCCCACCCTCTTCCAAGGCCAGACAGAGCCCGGCCATGGTGCCTCCGGCCAGGCCCAGGGCCGCCAGGCAAGGCTGGGGTGGAGCCGAAAGTTCGGCTCCGGGGCCCCTCACGGCGAGGCGGTCAAGGCTCTGCCCATCCATCCGGCGCAGGGAGGAAGGCCGGGGCAGGCAGGGCAGCAGGTCCACGGCTTCCAAAGGCGGCGACAGGGTTTCCGGCAGGGTACCGCGCCGATCCCATTTCTCAGCATAGGCCACCGTCTGCCGGACCCGGGCCAGGGCCCTGGCCCCGCCCTCCAGCACCCGTCGCAGACTCGGAGGGACCAGTGCCTCCGCCAGCTGTTCGGGATCCCCCTCGCCCAGCTTGCGCAGACGGATCGCCTCGATGCGGTTCAGGTCGGCCAGACGGCCGGAGGCCAGCCTCGCCACCAAGGCGCGCCTTTCCAAAGGTCCCTCGGCCCAGACGGCCGTACCCAGGAACATGGAAGAGCTCATGACCACATCCCACGTCGCCGCGCGAGGGGCGCCGGGCGAGCGAGGCGAGGAAGGCGAGTCGAAGCGTAGCAGGCACTACGCGCGACGAGCGTGACGCTGCATCGCGACGCCCGCCGCCCCTCGCCCGAAGGGATGAAGCCAGCCGGGCGCCCCGCGGCGTCAGGTCCCTTGAACAACGAACCACGTTGCCCCCGCGGGCCCTTCCTTGCGGTGCATCCCGGCTGGTTTCATCGCGGCCTCGTCGGATGTGGTTATGAGCTCTTACGTTTGTGCTCCCAGCCAGGCGCGCGTGGAGAGCGACAACGGCTTGGGCCGATGGGCGGTGAAATCGAGCATGACCTGGACGGTCTTTCCTTCCGCGAACACTTCTCCACCAAGCCCCTTGGTCAGCCGGTAGCTTAATTCAAAGGAGCTGTTGCCCACCTTCGTGCAGTGCAGTTCCACCCTCACGTCGTCGCCCACCAGGATCGGCACCCGGTAATCCACCTCGACTCGGACGATGAGGAACCCTTCCTCCTGGAACCTCCGTCCCCCGAGGAAGCTGCGCCACCACTGGAAACGCGCCTGCTCCATGTAGCTGATCACCACGGCGTTGTTCACATGGCCCATGGCGTCCAGATCGTTGAATCGCACTTCAATAGGATGGGAGAAGGGCATTGTGCCTCCGGTACCCCCAACATACCCGGAACCCATGGCATCATGCGCCCGATGGCCACCCCCCTCCTGCTCGCCTACGACCCCGCCTGCACCCTCTGCTGCCGCATGGCGCTGTGGCTGGCACGCCGGGACCGCCAGGGCCTGCTGCTCATCGTCTCTGTGCGCGATCCGGACCTGCTGTCCCTGGCTCCTGAACTGGCGGGAAAGCCCCTGGAGAAGGAGATCCATGGCCTGGACCTGGGTAGCCGGGAAATCCGCGCCGGGGCTGACCTGCTGCGCCCCATCGCCCGCCGCCTCCCGGCCTGGCGGTGGTTGTCTCCCTTGCTCGGCATCCCTGGAATCCCCACCCTGGCCAACCGGATATTCCTTCGCTGGTCCGCCTGGCGGTACCAGCGGACAGGGCGTCTCCCTTTCGCTTAGGGGCTGGAACGGAATAATCAATGCCATCGTTGGCGCCCAGCCGCGATGCACCCGCCAGGATGTGCCCGCAGGGCAACGTGGTTCGTTGTTCAAGGGCGTTGACGCCGCGGGGCCCGCGGATGGGCGCCAACCCTCCGGACGCAGGGCGGCGGGCGGCTCGATACTGCGTCGGCTGAGGTTCACGGAGTCCCGCTCCGCTGGAACCTCAGCCTCCTTGTCTCGCTTGCCCGGCGCCCTACGCGAAGGCATCGCTTATTTCGTTCCAGCCCCTTAGGCTGGATCGATGCACGAGGCCCCCCGCGAGCCCTGGAATCCCGACCGGAGCTGGGCCGATCCCCTCATTACCCTGCTGGCCTTGCTGGCACTGTTGGCGGCGGGATTCACCCTGTCGGCCCGCAAGGAGGCCTCCAAGCGCCCCTCAGAGCAAGTCAGTCTCCAAGGACGGCTGGCCGAGGTCGCCCTCATGGGGCCCGGGCTCCTCCTCGGCCAGGGGACCAGGACTCCGGATTGGACCATGGTCGAGGCCCAGCTGGAAGAACCCTGGGACCGCGCCATGTTGGCGGTGTTGAAGGCCGAACGCCAGTCTCCTGGGGAGGATGCCAGGGCCTGGATCGAGCAGGCAACACCGGTGGGACCAGGGGGCCTCGCCTTCCGTCGCGTCTGCTTCGCCGCCTACGCCGGCGGACCTGTACCCAGTCAGAGCGACCGTGATGACATCCGCCGACGCCTGGGAAAGGGGTACATAGCCGATCTGCTCGAGGCCCGCCTCCTGGATCGCGAGGGCAAAGGCGATGCCCTCCGCGCCCAGGCCCGATCGGTCCTGAGGACCCGCCTGGCCGCTCTCGGCCTCCTCAGCCTGCTGGTCCTGGGAACGGGTGCTGCAGGACTCATCGTGGGTATCCACCTCGTAGGTATCCGAAAGACAACCCCGCCCCAGCCGCTGCCCTTGTGGACCTTGTCTGGGCGCGCCGCGGCGCTGGTCCTGCTGGGCTGGTTCCTGACTTTCTTCCTCTCCAGTACCCTGGCGGGCCTGCTGGTCCGCCCCTGGACCGGAGTGCGCTGGATGGCCGGGCCCCTGGGCTATGCCCTACATGCGGCCGTCGGAGTCACCCTGCTCTGCTGGGCTGAGGGGATCGGCTTCGCCGACCTATGGCGCCGGGTGGCCCCGGGCCGGATGGGACGGGATCTTGCCTGGGGCGTGGCCTTCCTCGCCCTGGCCCTGCTGCTGGTCATGGCCGTGGCCCTGGTATCCGGGTGGGTCATGAAACCCGACCAGAACCCTCAGCGGGACCTGCAGGAGCTGCTGCGGGGACTGTCCGGATGGGGTCCGAGCCTCGTGATGTTCCTGACCGTCGCGGGGCTCGCCCCCTGCTTCGAGGAGCTGCTCTTCCGGGGGTTCCTGCTGCCGGTCCTGGCCCAGCGACAGCCCATGGTCGTGAGTCTGATCGTGTCAGCCCTCCTCTTCGGGGCCATCCACCTCCAGCCCACCGGTCTTCCGGTTCTCAGCACCCTCGGCCTCGTTTTGGGGCTCGCCATGCGCCACACCGGCAGCCTGCGGACACCGGTCCTCGTCCACGCCTCCTGGAATGGCTGTCTCTTCCTGCTGATACGGGCCTTCGGCTAGGAGTGTGCTTTACATTCCCACGAGCCGCTACTAGGACGCGTTCAGGCTTCAGTGAACCCGCGAGAGAGCGGGAGCCATCCACCAGAACAACTGGAGCAGCAGAAAGATCAGTGCCACCCACTTGAGCACCGACGACCAGTTCGTGCCTTCGGGCCTGGCGTCAGCCCTCGCCTTCCGGGAGGCCAGGTAGGACTCGACCGGATCCTCCGCCAGACTGATCTTCACGGGCTGGCTCTGGCGCGGTTGGGGATCCGTCGCATTCTGACCGCTGTCCTCGGGGCCATCGCTAAGGAGGCCCGCGGGGATGCGGAACCGTGCCGTCGAGACACTGCTGCCATCTTCATCCTGCCCCAGGAATGCGAAGAGGCGGGCACGCATGCTGGCCGGCCCGGGAAGAGCGTCGATCAACTCCTCCATGAACTCCGGGAGGGTGGTGTAGCGATCCTCCGGATCAACGGACAGGGCCCGCTGGAACACCGCGCCGAGACGGGGGGGCATATCCGCCGGAATGGCGACTGGTTCCTGGAGGATGTGGATGATGATTTCCGTGAGACCGCTCCCGGGATGGGGCAATTGATTCGTCAGAAGCTCAAACGCAGTGGCGGCGAAGCTGTAGCGATCCGAGGCTGGCGTGCCTTCCCCTCCCTTCAAAACCTCGGGCGGCGCATAAGCGGGAGACCCAAGGAAGTCTCCTGTCACCGTCAGGCGCATAGCCAGGGTTTGCGCATAATCATCGTCGTGGCCGTCTCCCGTGGTCGGAGCTTCCAAAGGATCTTCGGGGTCATTGCTCATATGGCCCATGGTGCGGGCTATGCCGAAATCCATGAGCTTGGCTCGACCCTCTTCACTCAGAAGGATATTGTCGGGCTTCACGTCACGGTGGACGATGGCGCGCCGGTGGGCCGCCCGCAGGGCCCGCATGGCCTGGATCAGCACCCGAGCAGCAGCTTCCTGGTCGAGGTTCTTCTCCTTGATGTGCTTGCCAAGGCTCTTCCCCTCGACGTACTCCATGGCCAGGAAGGGGCCCGAGTCCTCCTCTACGCCGACATCGAAGATCGTGACCAGGTTCGGGTGGTTCAGCTGGGCACTGATCTCGGCTTCTCGACGGAAGCGGAGCATGGCTTGGTGCCGGGCATTGCCTGTGACCCGGACCACCTTGATGGCCACGCGCCGTTTCAGCAGGGGATCCTCGGCAAGGTAGACCGTTCCCATGCCGCCCTGTCCGATGGGCCGCAGGACCTGGTACCTGCCGATGGTTTTGGGGTCCGCCATGAGAAGGAATTCTAACCAGGAGACCCCATCCCGCAGACGGGATAGAATGGAAGATTCGATATTCCGGAGACCCCATGGCCGCCCTTCTCGAAGCCATCGAGATCAAACGCAAGATGTTCTTCGAGCTCGAGGACACGCCCTTCCATTGCCTGGACGTGGAAATCTCGACGCCCACGGCCCGGGGCGGCCAAACCTTGGTGCGCATCAAAATGCGGAACCTGCTCACCCGGGCGGTATTCGACAAGACCTTCAAGGCCAGCGACAAGTTCAAGGAGCCGGACCTCGTCCTCGCACTCGCCAGCTATCTCTACAGCGATGGTGACGGATCCCACTTCATGGACCAGGAGACCTACGAGACCCACACCCTGGGCGCAGGACTCATGGGCGACGCCCTTGACTACCTCACGGAGGGTCTCAACGTCCAGATCCAGAAATTCAACGGGAATCCCATCGGTCTCCAACTGCCCACCCAGGTCGAACTCACCGTCACCTACACGGAACCCGGTGCCCGCGGCGACACGGCCAGCGGCAACGTCACCAAGCCCGCCAAGCTCGAGACTGGCATCGAGATCAAGGTGCCCCTCTTCATCAGGGAGGGTGAGAAGGTGAAGATCAGCACCGAAACTGGTGATTTCGCGGGCCGCGCGTGATCATCAAGGTCTGCTAATGCCCCGAAAGTTCCGCCTTGGCCAAAGCCGGGAGGCCCAGGACCTGGACCACCGGGAGGTCTACTCCCGCGAACGAGGCGGGGAGAGCAAGCGGCGTCAGCGTCGAGCCGAACGCCTGGAGACTGGCATCGAATCCCACGATGCCGAGACGCTGCTGAAGCTCCCGGATCCCGGCCCCTGGATGCACCTGCCCGAGGCAACGCTGATCCAGCGACACAGCCAATGGGTCAATCTGGAGCTTGAGGATCGCAGCGTCATGAGGGCTACGCTGGGCGGAAAACTCAAGGGCGTGCGTCTTGTCTGCGGAGACCGGGTCCGCTACTCGGTGGTCCCCGTCGAACCGGATGACCCAAGGTTTCCGGCTCCAGTCAACCTCCGGGGCGAAGGCGGATCGCCCGAGGCCCAAGTGGTAGCGGTCATGCCCCGAAGAACCCTGCTCAAGCGGGGCGGCATCGATGACCGTGAGCCCTGGCAGCTCATCTGCGCCAATGCCGACGAACTCTGGATCTGCGCCGCGGTGGTGGATCCTCCCCTGCGCCCCGGCCTGTTGGAACGGGCCCAGGTGCTTGCGCTCGATGCTGGCCTCAGGTTCCGCGTGCTGGTCACCAAGCGGGACCGCGCCTCGAAGAAGGACACCCTTCCCGAGTTGGACCCCCTGCGCGAGCAGGGTGTATCGATCCATGAGACCTCCGCCCTGAAGGGCGAGGGCATCGCACCCCTGCGGGAACTCCTCCAAGGGCAGGTCGTGGTGCTGCTGGGTCACAGTGGCGTGGGCAAGAGCACGCTCGTGAATGCCCTCTATCCAGACGCCGCACTGAAGACGGGGGAGCTCACCAAATTCGGCACCGGGAAGCAGACTACCTCCGCCGCCCGCTGGCTCCCTCTCACTTCCAGCGGCACACTGGTGGACACTCCAGGAATCCGAACACTCAGCGTGCGCGGTTTCAACCGGTCCTTGCTGGGTCGGGTATTCCCGGAATTCCCCGCCGAGGTGTTGGAGGACCCCCTCGCCTTCGATGCCGAAGACGACGAGACCCTTGAACGCCTCGACCTTGACTACCCAGAACGGCTGCAGAGCCTCCAACGGCTCTGGCAAGAGATGGACGACCGCAATCCGAACCAGAATGTGTGGCGGTAGGCGATGCAGGATCGGATGCAGACCGATTCGAAGCTCCTCGACCTCGTTTACGGCGTGGTTTTCGGATCCCTGTTTCCGCTCTTCCATTTCGCGGCCCGGTCCTTTGCCCGGCGGGAGCGCGGCCACGATATCGCGGACCAGATTGCCAATGCCTTCATGGAGATTCGCCCCAGATACCTCGAAGCCATCCTGGGCAACACCGCTCAGGTGATGGGCCTGAAGCCTTCCCACCCTCTCGTCGATCGCACGGCACGAGACATGGTGCGGCAGCACGCCAGGTCTTGGGTGGACTTTTTCTATTATGGGCAGCGGCCGGTAGAGGAGGCTCTGTCGCAGTTCGCAAGCCTTGATGGCATCGAACATCTCGACGCAGCCCTCACCGAGGGCAGCGGAGCCATCCTGCTCACGGCCCATGCAGGCAACTTCGAATTGGGCGGCATCCTGCTGAGAGCCCGGAACCTGAAGGTCCACGCGGTCTACAAGCCCGACCGCTTTGAAGCCGTCGAGCGTCTTCGGGAGAGCCTGCGCAGCCAAGGTGGTGTAGTGGGCATTCCCCTGGACGGCCTGGGGTTCTCGACTCTTCCTCTGGTGAAGCTCCTGCGGGAGGGTGCCCTGGTCGGCATGCAAGGGGACAGGGACTTCAGTCTGAACGGTGTGTCCATGCCCTTTTTCGGACGCGAGGTGCCGTTCCCCCGCGGCCCCTGGGAACTGGCCGCCATGACCGGGGCACCCATCATCACGAGCTTTTTCTATACCGACGAGGAGCGTCTATTCCACGCCCACTTTGGGGCGCCCATCTGGATCCATGGGGAGAGGGGTGGGCGCATGGCGGCCATCGAGGCGGGCATGAGGGCCTATGTGGCCGATCTGGAAACTCTGATCCGCCGTCATCCCAGTCAGTGGTACTGCTTCTACCCCTTCTGGGACGATCCTGCTCGGACCGCTTCCTAAGCAGCACGTGTCAAAGCCATGTTGCGCCGCAACAGTCGCACCTTGTCCCCAGTCATAGGATGATTGTCTTAAGCTCAGGTTGCCCCGGTCCGTTTCCGGTTCCCCTAGGAGTCCCCTTCATGCGCGGCGCCATTCCCCTTCTTTTCGTCCTCGCGACCTCCGTCGGTTGCCAATCCAAGAAATCGGATGCCATCGTGGCCGCCCCCACCTCGGGAGCCATGCCCCCGGCCGCCGCACCTGCCGCGGGCCAGGAAATTAGCGGCAAGGTGCTGGAGCGGATCGACGCTTCCCCCTATTGCTACCTGCGCCTTCAGACGGCCAGGGGCGAGGTGTGGGCGGCAGTGCCGGAAGGCAAGATCGACAAGGGCAC
>CAIXHJ010000054.1 GCA_903919165.1 uncultured Holophagaceae bacterium | reverse complement strand
GCCGGGGTCCTGGGCCCAGCGGGCCATGCCGGCGAGGGTCTGGACGGCGTTCAGGCGGAAGTCTGCCCGGTCACTGCTGAGTAGCTGGACCACCACTTCCTGGACCCGGAGGAAATTCTTGAACCGCCGGAGGTCCAGCAGTTCCCGAAGCAGGGCCAGTCGCTGTTCCAGACTCAACTCAAACAGGGAGCCTCCCTCGAGGATCTTGACCAACTTGGCCTCCAGGCTCAGGTCCTCCCATTCAAGCTGGCGCAGGATGAACTCCCCCTGGGAGGCATCCTGGCCGGAGCCGTGCAGGCGGGCGGACAGGGCACGTACGAGGCTCTCCCGGTTGGGCAGCGGACGGAGAATGTCCTTGATGGGTCCACGAAGTTGTGGCCAGGATGCCCCCTTCGCCAGACAGGCGGCGGTGGCGGAAGCCAGGATCTCGCCTGCCAGCGCGCTCAAGCCCAGGACCAGTCCCCTTGGATGCTCCGGGAGGCTTGAAAGGCCCAATAGCAGGTTCATCTGGGCCTCGGGCGTCAGTCCGAGAAGCACTTGACGAAGGGTTCCAAACTGGGCGGGAGTGGGCATGCCTTCCCCGAGCCCGAGGTTCTGTCCAAGGGGACCGAGGCCGCTGAGGTCCGAGGGAGTGACCCGTTTCAGGAATTCAAGGGGTCCATCCTCTGCACTGTGGCCGGAGTCCGCATGGCTCCCGCCCCCGGCCATGGAGGCCACCAGGACATTCTGTAAGAATTTCAGGAGCGCGCCGGGTGACACGGGAGTCTTGGCAGGTGACGCGGGCGGCTTTGCCGGTGGCGCCGGATGGAACTGGGGGGCCTTCTTCTCTCCTGTCCCGGCCTTCTCGCCGTCCATGATGACCAGATGGTTCAGGTCTTCCCATTCAAGCTGACGCAAGATGAATTCCCCCTGGGAGGCATCCTGGCCGGAGCTGTGCATGCGGGCGGACAGGGCGCGCACGAGGCTCTCCCGGTTGGGCAGCGGACGGAGAATCTCCTTGATGGGTCCACGAAGCTGCGGCCAGGATGCTCCCTGCGTCAGGGAGGCGGCGATGGCAGAAGCCAGGATCTCGCCTGCCAATGCGCTCACGCCCAGGGCGAGCCCCCTTGGATGCTCCGGAAGGCTTGAAAGACCAGACAGCAAGTTCATCTGGGCCTCTGGCGTCAGTCCGAGAAGCACTTCACGAAGGGTCCCGAGCTGAGCGGCATTGGGCATACCTTCCCCGAGCCCGAGGTTCTGCCCAAGGGGACCGAGCCCGCTGAGATCTGCGGGATGAACCCGTTTAAGGAAGCCGAGGGATCCATCCTCCCTGCTGTGGCTGGGGTCCGGGTGGCTCCCACTCCCAGCCATGGCGGCCACCAGGGCATTCTGTAGGTATTTCAGGAGGGTGTCGGGAGACACAGGAGTCTTCGCTGATGAGGCGGGCGACTCTTTCGGCGGGGCCGGATTGAAGAGGGGAGCCTTCTCCTCCCCTGCTCCGGCCTTCTCGCCGTCCATGATTTCCTGGTAACGGGTCCGCGACACCTTGATGCGAAGGACGCCGGCGGACTGCAGGAAGGCCTCGAATCCGCCCTGTTC
>CAIXHJ010000053.1 GCA_903919165.1 uncultured Holophagaceae bacterium | reverse complement strand
GGGCGAACTGGGGGCCTTCCAGACGGAGGGCGGGCAGGGCGAGGAGGGCACCCAGCAGCAGGCCCACGGCCATGGCGGCCAGCAGGGCTGGACCCATGCCCAACCCCAGCTTGGTGACGACGAGGCCCGCCGTGTAGGCGCCCAGGCCCAGGAAGGCCACGTGGCCGAGATTCACCTGGCCCAGGTAGCCCACGGTGACGTCCAGGCCGATGAGCAGGATGCCGTAGATGGCCAGCAGGGTGAGCAGGCCCAGGGCGTAGGGGTTCACCACCAGCAGGGGGATGGTGGCGAGGAAGGCGAAGACGATCAGTTCAGCGCCGCGAAGGAGGAGAATTCTCTTCATTGAAGAGCCTGTTTCTCAGTGGGGCGCGGTCGCGCGTCTGGTGCCGGGCAATCGAGCCAAGGAAGTCGAGGCTCCAGCGTAGTGGGTCTACGCGAACCGAGGCTGACGCAGGATCGAGCCGCCCGCCGCCAGACGCCCTCCGGGTTGGGACCCGCCATGCGCCCCGCGGCGTCAGGGCCCTTGAACAACGAACCACGTTGCCCTGCGGTCCCTTCCTTGCGGTGCATCATAGCTGGCCTCCAACGCGGTCACGTCCCACTGAGAAACAGGCTCTCAAACCTTCCGGATCACGGCTTTGCCGAACACGCCCGTGGGCCGCACCGCCAGGGCGAGGATCAGCAGCACGAGACCCGGGGCCTCGCGCCAGCCGCTGCCCAGGTAGAAGCTGGACAGGCTTTCCAGCGCGCCCAGGAACATGCCGATGAGCACCACGCCGAAGCCCGAATCCAGGCCCGCCACCACGGCCACGGAAAAGGCCTTGAGGATGAGGGCCGAGGCCATGGTGGGGCCCACGGTGGTGATGGGCGAGACCAGGATGCCCGCCAGGGCGGCCACGGCGCCGGAGAGCCCGTAGGAGAGCATGACCGTGCGGGTGGCGGAGATGCCCATGAGCTCGGCGGCGTCGCGGTCCGCGGACACCGCCTCGAAGGCCTTGCCCAGCAGGGTGCGGCGCTTGAGCAGCTCGATGAGGCCCATGATGCCGAGCACGCCCACGGCCACGGACAGTTCGAGCCGGGTCACGTCCACGCCCAGCACGTGGATGGGATCGGCCGAGATCGGCGTGGGGAAGGGACGGTCATCGCGCCCCCAGATGTTCTCGGCGGCCGAGAAGAAGAAGAGGCCGATGATGATCGAGAGGAGGATCCAGCCCTCGCTCTTCTGCTCGAGGGCGAGCCGGACCCCCGCGCGCTCCACGACCAGTCCCATCAGCGCGCCGAAAAGGAGGCCGCCCGGCACCATCAGCCAGTAGGGCAGGCCCAGGTTCGTGAGGGTGAGGCTGAAGAAGGCCGAGACCATCACCAGTTCGCCCTGGCCGAAGTTGATGCTCTTGCTGGTGGCGTAGGTCAGCTGGAAGCCGTAGGCGATGAGGGCATAGACCAGCCCCATCAGGGCGCCGCTGACCGCCATCTGTCCGATGATCGAAGGATTCATGCCCGGTCTGTCTCGGAAAAAGCGGGGGGCCGAAGCCCCCCGGTTGGCGGGTTCGGGACCTACTTGGTCTTGCCCTTGGCTGGGGTGGTGCCGGTCGCCTCCTTGATGAGACGGGCCTTGTCCGCCTCGTTACCGAAGACCACCCGGCCGTCCTGCACCATGCCCATGACGGTCTGCTCGCGACGGAAGGCCTCGTGGGTGGTCACGTCCGCCGGATCCCACTTGGTGTAGGGGTGGTTCCAGGTGGCGATGACGCCCTTCACGGGCTCCTTCAGATCCTCCAGGGCCTCCTTGATCTTGTGGGTGTCCGTGGTGCCCGCCTGCTTCACGGCGGCGGCGAAGATGTAGACGGCGTCGTAGCCCTGGGCCGCGGCCACGGCGGAAGGCATGCGCTCCACCTTGTAGGTCTTGTGGAAGCCATCGATGAAGGCCTTGGCCTTGGGTGTGATGGGCTCCTCGATGAAGGTCTGGGGCATGAGGGTGCCGTTGCCGTTCTTGCCGGCGTTGTCGATGAAGTTGGACATGGACAGCGTCCAGCCGCCGATGAGGGGCGCCTTCCAGCCGATCTTGGCCTCGCCGTTGGACACGGCGGCCAGCTCAGGGCCGATGGCCCAGATCAGGATGGCCTCGGCCCCGGCGGACTTGGCACGCAGCAGCTGGGCGGTCATGTCCTTGTCGCCGATGTTGAACTTCTCCTGGGCCACCACGGTCAGCTTGTCGCCCTGCTTCTTGATCTGATCCAGCATGTCGTCGCGGCCGGACACGCCATAGTTGGTGGAGTCGAAGATGACGGCCACCTTGGTGAACTTGCGGTTGATGGCCTCCTCGACCACCATGGCCGACTGGATGCCGTCGTGGGCGGCGAAGCGGAAGATGGAGTTGTCCTTCACGCCGGCCTTGCTCCATTGGGTCATGGAGGCGGAACCCGCGGCGGGGCAGATGATCTTGGTGATCCCCTTCTCCTGCAGGTGCTTGTCGCCCGCCATGCAGATACCGGTGTTGACGGTGCCGATCACACCCGAAAGGTCCCCCATGGCGGCCAGCTCCTGGGCGATGAGGGCGCCGCGCTCATTCTTGGCTTCATCGTCCCGCTCGATGATCTCGATCTTCATCTTCTTGGCACCCACCTGGATGCCGCCCGCCGCGTTGATTTCGGCGATGGCCAGCTTGGCGCCGTCCCGAGTGGAAGTGCCCATGGGCGCCGATCCACCGGAGAAGGGGCCCGTGAGGGCGATCTTGACGGTGTCCCCGGCCTGGAGGCCCAGGGCCGCGAGAATGAGGGATCCATAGATGGTTTGACTGAGCATGGCGCTCTCCATTCGAGTTGCTGGGTTAAAGTGGACTGGTGTGGCAAGTCTACCACTCCGGATCTAAGCGCAACATGATGGGTGGATCCACGCCATTGAGGCCCGCTCACTCTAGATGAGCCAGGATCCAGGCGAGCAGCGGCTCTCCGCCGACCACCTGCTGCTCGGCCACATAGAGCGGAATCTCCAAGACTCTGGCATGGTGGGCGGTCAGCTTCACAGCGTCTTTCTCGGTGCAGACCATCCAAGCGGCGTCCTCGGCCCTGGCCAGATTCTGCAGCCTTCGGAGGTCCGCCGGGGATGGGCCCTGGTGGTCGGGAAAGCTGTGCGACCCGACCCAAGTCTGCCCGGCAAGCAGCAGGTCGGCGTAGAAGGCCTCGGGATGGCCGAGCCCGCACCAGGCGAAGGCGGGGCCGGCTCCCGCGAGGGGCAGGGAGGTCGACTCTCCCGAATCCCAACGGCGCAGATCGCGCAGGGCGAAATCCAACCAGAAGACGGGACCGCCGGACCCGTGGCGGGACCACCATGCCTCGATCTCCCCGCGGGAAGGGACACGGGCGGCGCGAGTCACCACCAGGGCGTGGGCGCGCGCCACGCTGTCCATGGATTCCCGCAGGTCGCCCAGGGGCAGCACCCGCCCGTTGCCCCAGCGTCGGACGCCGTCCAGCACGAGCAGATCCAGATCGCGATGAAGGGCCCGATGCTGGAACCCATCGTCCAGCAGCAGGCAGCGGAGATCCGGTCGCTGGGAAAGCGCGCGCAGGGCGGCGGCATGGCGCTTCCGGCCCACCACCACCCGGTGGGGACCCAGGCGGCGGGCCATGAGCAGGGGTTCATCGCCTGTCTGCCGAGGATTCGAGTCCGGTTCCACGCTCATGGGATCCACGTCCCGGCGTCCGCCATAGCCCCGCGAAAGCACCGCGTTTCGCCACCCGGCTGCCTCCAGACTCTCCGCCAGGAAGAGCGTCAGGGGGGTTTTCCCGGTTCCGCCGGTGCTGAGGTTGCCTACGGACACCACCGGGACGCCCACTCGCGCGGCCCGCTCGGGATGGGCATCGAAACTCCGGTTCCGGGCGCGCACCACCGCCCCGTAGAGGGGGGACAGCGGGGCCGCCAGATAGCGCAGAATGGACATGGATCCAGAGTAACGGAGGGGGACCCATGAGCGAGGGGATCCTGCTGTCCCAGGTGGCGCGGGGCACCCTGCTGCCGGAGGGGGAACGCGTGGCGCGGCTGCGCGAAGCCCTGCCGCAGATCGAGGCTGTTTTGGAAGGGGAGTCGGACGAGGTGGCGATCCAGGCCAGCTTGGCCTGCCTGTTGTGGGAGACCCTCCCCCAGGCCAACTGGTGCGGCTTTTATCGCCGTGTCGGCGAGCGGATGCTGGCCGTGGGTCCCTACCAGGGCCGCATGGGTTGTCTCCGCATCCCCTTCGAAAAAGGCGTCTGCGGCGCCTGCGCGCGGACGGGGCTAACGCAACGGGTGCCGGATGTTCACGCCTTCCCCGGCCACATCGCCTGCGACGAAGCCACCCGCAGCGAACTGGTGATTCCGGTCAGGGTCAGGGGGCGGCTGACGGCGGTGCTGGACCTGGATTGCCCCTACCTGGATGGGTTCTCGGCCACCGAGGCACGGATCCTGGAGGAGCTGGTGGCTCGGTGCTTTGGCTCGAGGACGGGTCTGTGAAGTTTCACCCCGGAGCGCGGCCTGGGTTAACCTAGGAGACAGCCCCGGGACTCTCATGGCCGAACCCAGCTTCATCGATCAAAGCAAGCTGCGTTTCCGCGAAGGGGAGATTGTTTTCCGCAAAGGGGAGATGGCCCAGCAGATGTACATCATCCTGTCGGGCAAGATCCGCATGTATGTGTCAGAGGAGCCCCAGGGAGATTGGGTCGAGGAACTCGCCAAGGGGGACTTCTTCGGAGAGGGCAGTCTTCTGGAGGCCCTCCCACGCCAGCATACGGCCCTGGCCCTGGAGGATTCAGATCTCATCGCCATCACCCGGGGCACCTTCCTGCGGATGATCCGCCAGAATCCCGAAGTGTCCGTGAAGATGATGCAGCGGCTCGCCCAGAGGCACCGGGAACTCGGAGAGCGGGTCGAGGCCTTGGACGCCAACCGTCCGCCCAAGGACCCCTCAGCGCCCGTGGCCAACCTTGTGTCAGTGCTCAGCGGCAAACCCTACCCGATCCTGTCGCACGGATCCCTCATTGGGCGGTTTGATCCCACCACGGGAGTCCATCCCGATATTGACCTGACGGTCGAGGACCACAACCTGAGTGTTTCGCGCCGCCATGCCCGCATCCTCTGTGAGCATGGCCGCTACTTCCTGCTGGAGGAGCCAGGCGTGGCCAATGGGACCTTCGTGCGCGGCGAACGCATTCAGCCCGGTGACCCCCGGGAACTGAAACAAGGCGACCGCCTGGGCTTCGGAATGGTGGTCCTGTTCTTCGAAAAGACTTAGCTTTTCCGGTGCACGGCGAAGCTAAGGGAGGAACAGATGGGTACGGACCTGCACGTTGAACTATGGCGGGATGAACATGGCGTCATCCGGGAACTGGTGCAGTTCGGACTGGACGAGATCGGCGGGGCCTGCGTGATCCGGGAACGGAACAGCCTCGACGCCCTGGACGGGGACGGAAATGAAGGCGACATGGTCGTCGCCCGGTTCGGGGATCCCGAAGACGCCCGGGACTTCCTGCGGGATGAGGGGTTCGAACCCGTCTAGCTTCTGCCATCTCCCGAACACCGCCCGGCCTCGGCCGGATGATGTTCTGGAGCGATGAACGGAATTCTGGTGAAGGAGAAGGACGATGAAATCCCTGTTCAACCCCACCGATCGGGAATCCTTGTCGCGGCGTCTGGCGACCCTCGAACCGGACGCCAGGCGCCAGTGGGGCAAGATGGATCCCGCGCAGATGCTCCTCCATTGCGCCATCGGACTGGAGGCGGTGACGGGGGACCTGCCCACGAAGCAGGTCTTTCTCGGGAAGCTCGTCACACCCTTCATCCGCGGCCTGGTCCTGGGCGAGAAACCCTTTCGCAGGAACGTGCCCACCGACCCGACCTTCGTGGTGTCGGATAGGCGTG